>CAZDLV010000018.1:0-19475 GCA_964506345.1 uncultured Rhodobacterales bacterium
ATCGACTGTGGCGTGTGCGAACCGGAATGCCCGGCCGACGCCATCCGCCCCGATACCGAACCCGACGCAGAAAAATGGGTGGAGTTCAACCGGAAATATTCCGAAATGTGGCCGGTTATCATCTCGCAAAAAGACCCGCTGCCCGACGCCGAGGCCCGAGACGGCGAAACCGGCAAGCTGGAAAAATACTTCTCGGAAAAACCCGGCAGCGGCGAATAATCCGCCACGGATATTCCGGTTTTTGCATTAATTTCCGCAACTGCTTTAATTTGCGGGTTTTTTGTGCTATATAGCGCCGGTATCTCGGGCGGCCTCGAGGTGGCGCCGCAGGAACGCGCCACAAAAGCCGTCAGCACCGATAACTCCGGCGACTGGTTGCCCACGGGCAGCGGGGGCCGGTTTTGTCCGAATCGAAAGGAACGAATGCAGATGAGCAAAAGCAACAAAGACATGTTTCGCCCCAATGACTATGTGGTCTACCCCTCGCACGGTGTCGGACGTGTCGTCTCGATCGTGGAACAGGAAATTGCCGGCATCATGCTGGAAATGTTCGTGATTGCCTTCGAGAAAGACAAAATGACCCTGCGCGTTCCGATCGCCAAGGCGGAATCCGTCGGCATGCGTCCGCTCTCCAGCCCCGATATCGTCGCCAAGGCGATGACCACCCTCAAGGGCCGCGCCCGCGTCAAACGGGCCATGTGGTCGCGTCGGGCGCAGGAATACGAACAGAAAATCAACTCGGGCGATCTGATCATGATCGCCGAGGTGGTGCGCGACCTGCACCGCAACGATGAACAGCGCGAGCAGTCCTATTCCGAGCGCCAGCTCTACGAAGCCGCACTTGAACGCCTGACCCGCGAGGTCGCCGCCGTTGACGGTGGTCTTGAGGACGCGGCGCAAAAGAAAATCGGCGACGTTCTCGAAAGCCGCGTCGCCGCCTGACCGCACGCGATACCGATACCGGTTCAGACCGCGCCCCGCAAAGGCGCGGTTTTTCCGTTTCAGGCCAGCGTCACCAGAACCGCCAGCCCGAAAATCTCGGCCAACTGCTGCGCCGCGCCCAGCACATCGCCGGTCTGCCCGCCCAGCGTCCGGTGCGCCAGCCACAAAACCGGTACGACTCCGGCAAGGCCGGCGGCGAACAGCCAAACCCCCGAAAGCCCCGCAAACAGCACCGCCGCCACCAGCCCAACCGCCAGCCCCGCCAACACCGTGTGTTGCTGCGGCCGCCCCGTGGCCGCCGACAGACCACCGGCGCGCGCATGTGGCAGGGCAACCATTGCGACCACCATACCGGCACGCGAAACCGCCCCGACAACCGCCAGCCCCGCCACCTGTTCCCAACCGGACAGCGCCGCGATCCCCGACCAGCGCGCCAGCAATCCCAGCGTCAGGGCAATCGCCCCGAAGGCCCCGATATGGCTGTCCTTCATAATCTCCAGCCGCCGGTCGCGATCATTGCCCCCCATGGCATCGGCGAAATCCGCCAGCCCGTCCTCGTGCATCCCGCCGGTGGTCGCCGCCAGCACCGCCAGCGCCAGCGCGCCCGCCATGCCCGCCGGCACACCGGCCCGCGCGGCAACCGCTGCCATCCCGCCCGCCAGCGCCCCCAACACCAGCCCGACCACCGGATAGGCCCACGCCGCCGCCGCCCCGCGTTTGCCGGCACGGGCATGATCCACCGGCACCGGCAGGCGGCTCAGCAACGAAAACGCGACCCATATGTCGTGCGGCTCTGCCAGCGGCTGATCGGGGGCGTCTGTCTGGTCGGTCATGGGATCCATCCGTGCGTTTTTCCCCTCTACACCCGCCGCGAAACGCGCTAGAGGTTTCGATGAACGACTATAAGAGGACCGGCCATGTCAGGTAAATCGTTTTCCACTCTCCGCGAATTCGCCACCCTTCTGGGGCAGGCCCCGGATGCCGACCAAAGCGCGCTGACCGCGGCGGCGGCCCGCAACGGCGTGCTGACCAAACCCCCCGGCGCCCTTGGCCGGCTGGAGGATCTGGCGATCTGGTATGCCGGCTGGCGCGGCGCGGCGGCTCCGGTTCTGGAAAACCCGCAGGTGATCGTTTTCGCCGGAAACCACGGCGTGACCGCGCAAGGCGTGTCGGCTTTCCCGCCCGAGGTCACCGCGCAAATGGTGCTGAATTTCGAACATGGCGGCGCGGCCATCAACCAGCTGTGCAAAACGGCGGGTGCGACCCTGTCGGTCGAATCCCTCGATCTGGAAACGCCGACGGCGGATTTCACACAGGCACCGGCAATGGACGAAACCGCCGTTGTCGCCGCACTGCTGCGCGGCTGGAACGCGGTCGATCCGGCGGCGGACCTGCTGGTGGTCGGTGAAATGGGGATCGGCAACACCACCTCGGCCGCGGCCATCGCCTGTGCGCTTTACGGCGGCACCGGCACCGACTGGGTCGGGCGCGGCACCGGCGTGGACGACGCCGGTCTGGCGCTCAAGGCATCGGTCGTCGATCGCGCCGTGGCGCTGCACAGCGGGCAGGGACCGCTCGACACCCTGCGGTGCCTTGGCGGGCGTGAACTGGCGGCAATGGCGGGGGCGATTGCACGGGCGCGGGCGCTGCGCATACCGGTGATCCTCGACGGGTTCATCTGCACGGCGGCGGCGGCGGTGCTGGAAAAAACCGTGTCCGGCGCGCTCGACCACTGCGTCGCCGGCCACGTCTCGGCCGAACAGGCACACCGGCGGATGCTGGACCACCTGGGCAAACCGCCGCTGTTGTCGCTGGGCCTGCGCCTTGGCGAAGGTTCGGGCGGCGCGCTGGCTATCGGCATTCTGCAAGCGGCTGTCGCCTGCCACTCCGGCATGGCCACCTTCGCCGAGGCCGGAGTCGCGGACAGTTAACCGCAAGTCCCTTCAGGGTTTACCCGTTGTTAGGTGTTTCGTGCTTGACATGTGCAAGTCAAGCTTGTGCAATAACAGCATTACAACCTAAGGAGATAGACGCATGCATACCTTCAAATCATGGCGCGGCAGCTGGCTGACCGCGCTGCTGCTACTGGCCGGATCGTTGTTTCTGACCACCGGCCCCGCCGCCGCCGACCAGACAGGTTTCACCGCCGCCGAAATTGCCGCCGCCCCGACCTGCGGCACGTTTCCGGGCGACCAGGACCAGTATTTGTGCAGTTGTCAGGCCGGTTTCAGCACCGGCGGCCTGTGGGGCAGCGGCCCGTATACCGGCGACAGCAACATTTGCGCCGCCGCACAGCAAAGCGGCGTGATAACTGCCAAGGGCGGCACGATTCTGGCGATCGCCGCGCCGGGTCTGGACAAATACACCGGCGCCACGCGCAACGGAATCACCTCGTCGAACTGGAACGCCTACGACCGGAGCTTCAAGGTGCTGGCGGTTTCACAAAAAACCTCGGGCGCGCTTCCGGCCTGCACGACGATCCCGAGCGGCGTTGACACCTATCAATGTTCCTGCGCGGCCTCCAGCGGCCAGGCCGGCAGCGTCTGGGGCAACAGCCCGTATACCTACGACAGCAACATCTGCGCGGCGGCGATCCATTCCGGCGTGATCGACAAATCCGGCGGCGACGTGACGGTTCTGCGGATTGGCGGCCTGGATGCGTATCGCGGCAGTGAATCGAACGGCATCAAAACCTCCGACTGGGGCAAATACAGCTCAAGCATCGTATTCGACTGGAACCGGTAACGGGGGCGATAGGAAAATGCGGGCCGGATTTACCGGCCCGCATATTGCAGGAATTCGACAGGCTACTGCGGGTTTCTGATCCAGACTTCCACACGGCGGTTGATTGATTTTCCCTTGTTGTCATAATTGCACGCGGCCGGGGCCAGTTCGCCATACCCGGTTGCGGCAAAGCTGATATGGTCCACACGGCTTCCGGCGAAGGCTTTCAAATCGTCTATAGCGGCCTGGGCGCGACGTTTGGAAAGTTTCTGATTGGCTGTGAATGCGCCGTCACTATCGGTAAAACCGACCATGTAAACCTCGGTTCCGTCCGGCTGTGTCGCAAGATAGTCAATCAGGCGAACCATATCCTGAACGGATTTTCGCTCCAGATGATCGGACCCCGGGGAAAACCGCAAGGTGGTCGTAAGACGGTCCCACTGGAACATTTCGACCAGAAGTTCGCGCATAAGGTTAAGCTCGTAGTTGTTATTGGTCGCACCGACCAGTTCCTGAATGCGCGTCTGGTCCGCTTGATGGGACTGCCGGGCGATACCAAGGTCGATAAAGCCGGATTTGGCAACCACGCCATCCGCCTCCGAAGATGTCGCATAGCGCAAGAAGTCGGAGGCTTCGACATCCAGCTCCACCTTCCGGTTATACAGATAGAGCCGCCTTTCCAGGGGATACTCCTCGGTTTTGGCCGAAAACGTGTCCGAATTCACCGTAATACCGCAAGAAAGCTGCAAGGCGAGGGGTTTGTTGTCCTGCACAAACGCCTGCCCGACGTAGCCGATAGCGCCAGGGTCCTTACTTACCATGTCCGCCATCGAAGAATTGGTTTCGGCGACTTTTGCCACGGCCTGCACCATAGAATTTCCCAAAACGCGCTTTTCGAAAACAGCACGCGTGCCCGAACCGTCAGGGCGCGTATAAACCGTGATCGGCATGTCGGGACCGCCAACTTCCGACCAGTTGGTGATTTTGCCGCGGTAGATCGCGCCAAGATTATCGATGGATATCCGGCTGACCGGATTTTCCGGGTTCACGATCGGGATAAGAGCATCGATAGCAACGATATGTTCCTGTCCGATATCGATCATGTTGCCGGCCCCGTCTTGCGACAAAGCCCGGGCCTCGGCCGGCTTGATGCGGCGCGACGCCATGCCGTAAACCCGCTGGCCGTCTTTGGAATTTGCGCGCAGCAAGGCTTTGAACGCATCGCCGGAAACGGTGGAAATGACCTGGAATTTACCCATACTGTCGCCGTAACCACCGTCGGCCAGAATTTCATATGTCCGGTTTTTCTCGGTCCCCGTTGTAACCAGATCACCTTCTTCGGATGCCGCATATCCGGACAGAAGCAGCGGCATCAGGCCCAGACCGACCGTATCGGATCCGTAGAAAACAATATGCGAGTCCGCAGGCGCGGCCACGGCCGCCTTGGGGGTTGCCGGATCCGCAGGCAATACCGGCACCGATGGCAATGCCGGAGAAAGGGCCGGACACGCCACCCCCTCGCAAACGACGGTATCGGCAGCCACGACCATTTCCCCGAGGGCGGTTTCGATCACATAGTTTCCATTTTCATAGGACACCAGATTGCCGGTTGTATTGAATGTGCCGTCCCTGGCCGACAACGTAACGGATTGCGCCGCCGCCATACCTGCAAACAGCGTCATTCCAAGTGCGATGCACATGGTCCCGACAGTCAAATGGCTACTTTTGTGCGCAGGCTCTGCGGGTTGGATTCTCATGTGTTGGTCTTTCATTTTTCGGATTTTTCCCGGCTTATAGTTGATCGTTACATTTACGGTATGGGGGGTGTTTCGTGGTGAACTGTCACACACATTGAACCGCCTTACGTTGCGTAACCTTTTAATATAGAACATTTTTATCCTTTGTGACGAGCGCTCGTCATAGCGACAAAATCTGTTCGCAAACAGGTGTCCGGAATGCAACTTTGGGTCAAAACGGTTTGTGAAAGGCATTTTTAATACTCGGGTTTAGGAAAAAAACCCGAAAAGGCGCGCGCCAAAACCCTGACGCACGCGCTGCCCCCGCCTTCACGGGGGTGACCGGCGGATTTATAGCGTGCCTATGTGTAGTTTTTGTGATGCTTTTGAAAAAAAGAGTGCGCGATTCGAAAAAATCCGGTGAAAATGTTCCCGGGCAAGGAAATGTTTCTATCCCTGCAAACGCACCCTCAACCCTTCCAGCCCGTGAAAATGGTACCGGTCGGCGTAACGCGGCGTGCCGCTCAAGGCCATGTCGGGAAAGCGCGCGAACAGCACCGGCAGGGCCACCGCCATTTCCAGTTTGGCCAATGGCGCGCCGATGCAGAAATGCAGACCGGCCCCGAACGACAGGTTGCCGCCGCCCCCGCGCGCGGTGTCGAATTGTGCCGCCCCGGCAAATTTCGCCGGATCGCGGTTGGCCGCCCCCAGCAACAGCCCGATTGTGTCGCCGGTTTTGAACGCCTGCCCGAAAACCTGCACATCCTCCATCACATAGCGCGTAAACATATGCAGCGGCGGATCAAAGCGCAGCATCTCGTCCACCGTCGCCCGTGTCGCTTGCGGTGTGGCGAAAAACGCCGCCGGCGAAACGCCGCTTTCCAGCACCGCCTTGATACCGTTGGCAAACCCGTGCACCGTCGCCTCGTGTCCGGCGTTCAGCAACAAAATACAGGTGGTCACCAGTTCGTCGGTCGACAGCTTCGCCCCCTCGTCGCGCGCCGCAATCAGCGCGGTGATCAGGTCGTCGCGCGGATCGTCGCGCCGGGTCCCGACAAAGGCACGGATATAGGCGCCGAATTCCTGCGTCGCGCGCACCGCTGCATCCTCGATCCCGCGGTCGCGGCGCACCTGGTACATCGCCACCATGTCATGCGACCACGCCAGCAGTTGACCGGCCATTTCCTCGGGCACGCCCAGCAGGCGCGCAATGATGATGATCGGGATTTTCTCGCAAAATGCCGGCAACAAATCGACCTCGCCCGACGGAAACCCCGCGACCAGTTCGTGCGCCAGGTCCGCGATCTGCGGCTCCAGCGCCGCGATCCGCCTGTTGGTAAAGGCCCGCACCAGTAACGAGCGCAACCGCGTGTGCGTTGGCGGCTCGCGTTCCAGAATGGAATGTTCCTCGACATCGTAAAACGGTTTCAGATGCGCTGGCCGCACCGGCGCGAACCCCGCCGGTGCCTCGCGCCCGAACCGCCGGTCCCGCAGCAGCGCGTTCACCACCGCATGGTCCGGCGCACAGACCAGCCGGTAATCCTCCCAATAGAAAAACGGCTCGCCGCGCGCGCGTTCGTAAAACGGATACGGGTTCTGCACGAAATCCGGCGCGCGCGGGTCCTGGCGATACCGCTTCATTGCGCCCGCTCCATCGCCTGTTCCAGATCGCCGATCAGGTCGTCGACATTCTCGATCCCGACCGACAGCCGCAACAGGTTCGCCGCCACCAGCGAATGCGGCCCCTCGACCGTCTTGCGATGCTCGATCAGGCTTTCGACCCCGCCCAGCGAGGTCGCCGGAAAAAACACCCGGCAGAACCGCGCCACATCGCGCGCCGCCGCCTCGCCGCCGGCCAGCAGCAACGACAACATGCCGCCAAACCCGCCGGTCATCTGCCGTTTGGCAATATCGTGCCCGGGGTGTGATTCCAGCCCCGGATACAGCACCGCCGCCACGGCCGGATGCCCCGCGAAATGTTCCGCAATCGCCAGCGCATTGGCCGAGGCCCGCTCGAACCGCACATACAGCGTCCGCAGACCGCGGATCAGCAACCATGCCTCGAACGGCGCCATGACCGACCCGTGCATTTTGCGCACCAGCTGCAATTCCTCCAGCAAGGGGCCGCTGCGCGCCAGCGACAACACCCCGCCCGTCAGGTCCGAATGCCCGTTCAGGTATTTCGTCGCCGACTGGAACGCCACATCCGCCCCCAGCGCGATGGTGTCCATCGTGCAGGGCGGTGCCACGGTGCAATCCACCGCCAGAATCGCCCCGACCGCATGCGCGGTTTCCGCCGCCGCCGCCACGTCGATCACATCCCACGTCGGGTTGGTCGGGCTTTCGATCCAGACAACGCGCGTGGTCGCGCGCACCGCCCGTGCCAGCGCCCCCGCATCGGTGGCATCAAACAGTGTCACGACAATACCGCGCTTCGCCTCCAGCCGCCGGATCCAGTCCAGCCCGCCGTGATACATCACCTGCGGCAAGACCACATGGTCGCCGTGGTCCAGCGTCTCGAACAGGGCGACAAACGCCGCCATCCCCGATGAAAACAGCAACGATCCGGCACTGCCGTCCAGATCGGCAATAACCGCCTCGGCGTGGGCCGTCGTCGGCCCGCCATAGCGCCCGTAAACATAATCGCCGGGCAAATCGTAGTTCCCGTCACGCGCAAAGGTCGAGGCCATCTCGATCCCCGGCACCACCGCACCGGTGCGCGTGTCCAGACTGTGCAGCGCCTGCACGGCACGGGTGGCGGGCGACAGCGGCGGGTGGTTCGACGGTTTCATGGGGTATCCTTCAGGTGAATCAGCGGCGCAAGTGTGCGACCCGTGCGCGGTGAAAACAACCCCCCGCTTGACCTGCGCCCGCAGGAAGGGGATACCTGAACGCCCACAACCGGCGGAGCCCAGACCTGAGACGCTTTTCCCTGATATTCCTGCTGCTCGCCAGCGCCGCCGCCGCCCTCTGGGGCGTCTGGCGCTGGTCCTACGGCGAGGCACTGGGCAAACTGGAGGCCGGCGGGCGCGGCAGCCTGTCGCTGGCCGCCGACCGTCTGGTCAGCCAGCTGGAGCGTTATCGCCAGCTACCCGTGGTTCTGGCCGGCTATCCGACATGGGCGCAGGCGCTGTCACAACCGGATCTGCCGGAAAACATCAACCGCACGCTCGAACGGTTCTCGGATGTGACCGGCGCGCGCGACATCCTGCTGATCGACCGCAGCGGCACCACCGTCGCCGCCGCCGACTGGCGCGGCCCGACCAGCTTCATCGGCACCGATTTTTCCAACCGCCCCGATTTCGTCCGCGCCATGCACGGCGCGCTCGGCTTCTATCACTCGCGCGAGGGGGCAGGCGATGCGCGCGGCTTCTATTTCACCAGTGCCGTGCGCGCCCCCGACGGGCGCATCCTCGGGGCACTGTCGGTCAAGGTCGATCTGGAGGTCCTGGAGGGCGCCTGGCGCGGCGACCCCGAAATCATCTTTTTCACCGATGCCAACGGCGTGGTTTTCATCGCCAACCGCGACTCGCTGCTGCTGCGCAGTCTGGTCACCGGCGCCAATCGCCCGGACACCGGTGACCGCTACGCCATCGATACCATCCGCCCCCTGCCGCCCCACCGCGAGATATCGCGCTTTGGTCGCCGCATGTGGCTGATGGACGGGGCCGGCGACATTCCGGCGCGCGCACTCTACCTGCAAATGCCCCTGCCGATCATCGGCATGACCGGCAGCATCCTGATCGACCTGTCGGTGGTCGAACAGGAGGCCCGCCTGCGCACCGCCCTTGCCGCGGCCTTCTTCGGCGTGATTGCCCTGCTGGTGCTGGTGCTGCTGCAACGCCGCCGCACCCTTGCCCTGCGTCTGCAAGTCGAAGAGGACGCCAACAGCCGGCTGGAGGAACGGGTCCAGCACCGCACCGCGCAACTTCTGGAAACCAACGCCGAACTGAAGCGCACGCAAAACGAACTGGTGCAGGCGGCAAAACTGTCGGCGCTGGGGCAGATGTCGGCGGGCATCGGACACGAACTGAACCAGCCGCTGGCGGCGATCCAGTCCTATTCCGAAAACGCGGTCGTCCTGATGCAGCGCGACCGGAAATCCGAGGCCGCGAAAAACCTGCAAAAAATTTCGGCTCTGGCGGCGCGCATGGGGCGCATCATCACCAACCTGCGCGCCTTCGCCCGCAAGGAAGGCGAACCGGTCAGCGATGTCGATCTGGTGCGCGTGGTCGAGGATACCCTGGAACTGGCCGCCATGCGTCTGCGCGAAAAATCCGTCACCGTCCACTGGCGCCGCCCGTCCGTGCCGCTGGTGGTCACCGGCGGGCGGGTGCGCCTGCAACAGGTGGTGCTGAACCTGATCTCCAACGCCACCGACGCGATGGAGGGGCAGGCCGAAAAACACATCTGGATCGCCCTGATCCGCGACACCCGCGCCACCTACCTCGAAATCCGCGATTCCGGTCCCGGACTCGGCGCGCCGGAAAAAATATTCGAACCTTTCTACTCGACCAAACCGGTCGGGGACGGTATGGGACTGGGGCTGTCGATTTCCTACGGAATCGTGCAAAGTTTCGGCGGCCGGATCTCCGGCGAAAACCACCCTGACGGCGGCGCGGTTTTTCGCATGGAACTGCCGCCCAAAGGCGAGGATGGCGCATGAATTGTGATATTTTGCTGGTGGACGACGACAAACCCGTGCGCGAGGCCCTGGGCCAGACCCTCGAACTCGGCGGTTTCCGCGTCACCCTTGCCGCCTCGTTCATCGAGGCAACGGACCACATCTCGGCCGATTTCGCCGGCACGGTCATCACCGACGTGCGAATGCCCGGCAAGGACGGTTTCGCGCTGCTGGAACGTTGCGCCAAAATCGACCCCGACATCCCCGTGGTCCTGTTGACGGGCGAGGGCGACATCCCGATGGCCGTGCGCGCCGTCAACGCCGGTGCCTTCAACTTTCTCGAAAAACCCTGCCCCTCCCGACGCCTGGTCGAGGTGGCAACCAAGGCCTGCGCCGCGCGCCGTCTGGTGCTGGAAAACCGCGCGCTGCGCCAGCGCATGACGCGCGAGGATGCCGCCTCGCGCCTGATCCTCGGCCGTTCCGAAGCCACCTCGCGGCTGCGCGCGCAACTGCGCACCGTGGCGGCCAGCGGCAGCGACCTGATGATCACCGGCGAAACCGGCGTCGGCAAGGAACTGGCGGCGCGCGTGGTGCATGAACTGTCGGCCTGCACCGGCGAATTCGTTGCCGTCAATTGCGGCCTGCTGACCGGCGAAATCACCCATGCGACGCTGTTCGGCGACGCGCGGCGCACCGGCGCCTTTGTGCGGGCCGAAAACGGCACCCTGTTTCTGGACGAGGTCGGCGCCATGCCGGTGGCGCAACAGGTGGCGCTGTTGCGGGTGTTGCAGGACCGCGAGGTGGACGGCCAGCCGCTGTCCTGCCGCGTCATCGCCGCGACCAAGGAAGACCTCGCCGACATGCTGGAAAAAGGCAGCTTCCGCGAGGATCTGTATTTCCGTCTCGACGTGGCGCGGGTGCATGTGCCGCCGCTGCGCGACCGGATCGAGGACGTCGGCGGCCTGTTCCGGGTTTTCCTCAGCGAGGCACGCGGCCGCATGGGCCTGCCGCCGCTGGAACTGGACGACGAGAGCTTTTCCGACCTGTTCGCCCGTCAATGGCGCGGCAACGTGCGCGAGTTGCGCAACCACGCCGACCGTTTCGCCATGGGGCTAGACGGCCCGACCGAGGGGGCGCCGCCGGGCCTGAACGCCCAGATGGACCGGATCGAACGCCAGATCATCACCGACTGCCTGAAACGCAACCGCGGGCAGGTCACGCAAACATGCGAGGAACTGAAAGTCCCGCGCAAGACCCTGTATGACCGCATGAAACGCCACAATATCCACCCCGAAACCTTCCGCAGGTGATTCCGCGACCTGTGCGGATTTTGTGACGCTATGCAGTCTCGATGTGCGGAATTTCACACACATGCAAAAAAAGCCATTCAAAATCGTATTAAAATAACGCTAAAAACATTTGATAATTAACGATAAAATTCGAATTATCACAACAAAGTCAAAAGTGTTTTGGCGGCTCCTGCGGACATGCTCATATATCGCCAGAGCCGCAGGGTCCCTGTGGCTGTTAACGCTATGGGAGGAACTATTATGCGTTTTCTTACGACAGCTGCCGCCGCAGCACTGGTCGCCGCGACCAGCCTGACCGGCACATCGGCACTGGCAAGCGCCGGATGCGACGACGGTGAAATCGTCATCAAATTCGCGCATGTGACCAACACCGACAAACACCCCAAAGGCATCGCCGCGGCGTTGCTGGCCAAACGGGTCAACACCGAAATGGACGGCAAAGCCTGTATGGAGGTGTTCCCGAACTCCACCCTCTACAACGACAACCAGGTTCTGGAGGCAATGTTGCAGGGCGACGTGCAACTGGCGGCACCGTCCCTGTCGAAATTCGAGAAATTCACCAAACGTTTCCGGATTTTCGATCTGCCGTTCATGTTCAAGAACATCGACGCGGTGAATGAATTCCAGCAGTCGGCGACGGGCCAGGCCATGAAGGATTCCATGCAGAGCCGCGGCCTGCAAGGTCTGGCCTTCTGGCACAACGGCATGAAACAGATGTCGGCCAACCGCCCGCTGATCCTGCCAACCGATGCGGCCGGCCTGAAATTCCGCGTGCAGTCGTCCGACGTTCTGAAGGCGCAGATGGCTGCCATCGGCGGTTCGCCGCAACCGATGGCCTTCTCCGAGGTTTACGGCGCGCTGCAAACCGGCGTTGTTGACGGTCAGGAAAACACCTGGTCCAACATCTACGGCAAAAAATTCTTCGAGGTGCAGGACGGTGTCACCGAAACCGACCACGGCATCATCGACTATCTGCTGGTGACCTCGACCGAATGGCTCGACAGCCTGCCGGCCGATGTGCGCGACCAGTTCCTGCAGATCGTCAAAGAAGTCACCGCCACCCGCAACGCCGAATCCACCCGCATCAACGAAGAGGCCAAGCAGGCCATCATCGATGCCGGCGGTGTGGTTCGCACCCTGACACCGGAACAGCGTCAGGCATGGGTCGACGCCATGAAACCGGTCTGGAAACAGTTCGAAGGCGACGTGGGCGCGGACAATATCGCGGCTGCCCAGGCGATCAACGCCAAGCACTAGAAAAACCGCTCCGGCCCCGCAACGGGCCGGAGTTTTTCTTCGGGAGGAGCAACCGGCATGGCCGACAACACCTATCACGCCACATCGCGTTTCGGGCGTTTCATCAACGAATTCGAGGAAACCGCCATCGCGGTAATCCTCGGTCTGATGACCATCATCACCTTTATCAACGTGGTGTTGCGCTATGGCTACAACACCGGTCTGATCTGGGGGCTGGAGGCAACGGCCTTTCTGTTTGCATGGCTGGTGCTGTTCGGTATGAGCTACGCGGTCAAGATCACCGCCCACCTCGGTGTCGATGCGATCATCAACCTGCTCGGCCCCAAAAGCCGCAAGGTTCTGGTGCTGGTTTCCGCCCTGCTGTGCGTCATCTATGCCGCCCTTTTGCTCAAGGGATCCTGGGATTACTGGGCCAATTTCGCAGATCTTCCCAAAACCACCGGCCGCTGGTTCCCCACCGGATTCGAGGATAAATTCCTGAACAAGGGCTGGTATGAAACCGAGGACCTGCCGATGCCCGGTTTTCTGAATTTTGTCTCGGACTGGATCAACAACGGCGATGCGTATGAAAAGATGCCGCGCATGATCCCCTACATGATTTTGCCGATCGGCAGCGCGCTGCTGCTGTTCCGGTTTTTGCAGGCCACATGGCGCCTGTTCACCGGACAACAGGATAATCTGATTGCCTCGCACGAGGCCGAAGACGCGGTTGCCGAAGTCGCCGCCAAACGCGAGGTCGAGGGGTAGACATGGATGTTTTCGTATTATTCGTAATGGTCGTCGGTTTCATGTTGATCGGCGTTCCGATCGCCGTGTCGCTCGGCCTCAGTTCGATCCTGTTTCTGCTGGTGTTGTCCGACACCTCGATGGCCTCGGTGGCGCAAACCCTGTTTCAGGCGATGGCCGGCCACTACACCTTGCTGGCCATCCCGTTCTTCATTCTGGCCTCGTCCTTCATGTCCACCGGCGGGGTTGCCAAACGCATCATCCGTTTCGCCATTGCCCTTGTCGGCCACCTGCCGGGCGGGCTGGCCATTGCCGGCGTGTTCGCCTGCATGTTGTTCGCGGCCCTGTCCGGTTCGTCCCCCGCCACGGTGGTTGCCATCGGCTCCATCGTGATCACCGGAATGCAGCAGGTCGGCTATTCCAAGGACTTCGGCGCCGGCGTGATTTCGGTGGCCGGCACGCTCGGCATCCTGATCCCGCCATCGATCGTCATGGTGGTTTATGCGTCGGCCACCGACGTATCCGTCGGCCGTATGTTCCTGGCCGGTGTGCTGCCCGGGATCCTTGCCGGTTCGATGCTGATGGGGGGGATCTATATCGTGGCGCGGGTCAAAAACCTGCCGAAAGGCCAATGGAACGGCTGGGGCGAGGTGTTCCGCGCCGGCACCGACGCTGCTTTCGGGCTGTTCCTGATCGTGATCATTCTGGGCGGTATCTACGGCGGTATCTTCACCCCGACCGAGGCCGCCGCCGTGGCCGCGGTTTATGCCTTCCTGATTTCGGTTTTCGTCTATCGCGACATGGGACCGCTGGCTGCGACCGGCGCGGGTGGAACGCCCGGCACGCTGATGCAAAAACCCTGGGCGCTGGTCACGGCGTGGTTTCACAAAGACACCAGGGACACCCTGTTCGAGGCCGGAAAACTGACCGTTACCCTGTTGTTCATCATCGCCAACGCGCTGATTCTGAAACAGGTGCTGACCAACGAGCAGATCCCGCAGGAAATCGCCGGCGCCATGCTCGACGCCGGATTCGGACCGATCATGTTTCTGATTATCGTCAACTTCATCCTGCTGATCGGCGGGCAGTTCATGGAACCGTCGGGCCTGATCGTTATCGTCGCGCCGCTGGTGTTTCCGATTGCGATGGAACTGGGGATCGACCCGATCCATCTGGGCATCATCATGGTGGTCAATATGGAAATCGGCATGATCACGCCACCGGTCGGGCTGAACCTGTTCGTGACATCGGGCGTGGCGGGTATGCCGATGATGCGGGTGGTGCGCGCAGCGTTGCCGTGGCTGGGAATCCTGTTCGTGTTCCTGATCATGGTCACCTATATACCGGCGATCTCGACCTTCTTGCCGACCTATTTCATGGGACCGGAAGTCATCACGAAATAACGCGGGTTTATGCGGCATGGCGCAAAGGCTCCGCAGTTTTTGCGGAGCCTTTCCCTATAGTCTTGCCTGAAAACAAACTTTTCCGATAACCGGCGGAAAACATACGAAAAAACCCGTCTGTTGCCCATGGGCAATTTTTCCTAATCCGTGCCGCGATACGGTTCGACATATTGCAGCGCCATGTCCCACGGAAAAAAGATCCATGTGTCCTGCGAGACCTCGGTGATGAAGGTTTCAACCATCGGGCGCCCCTTGGGTTTGGCATAAACCGTGGCGATGTGGGCCTTGGGGAACATGTTTTTCACCACCTCGAGCGTCTTTCCGGTATCGACCAGATCGTCGATAATCAGAACGCCGTCGCCGTCGCCCATGATGTCCATGTCCGGCGATTTCAGCACCACGGCCTCGGACTGTTTCTGGTGATCGTAGGATTTGATGCTGATGGTATCGACGGTGCGGATATCCAGTTCGCGCGCCACGATCATCGCGGGGGCCATGCCGCCGCGGGTGATGGCGATGACGGCCTTCCAGGCGCCGCCGTCCGGCCCTTTGCCGTCCAGACGCCAGGCCAGCGCGCGGCTGTCGCGGTGGATCTGGTCCCAGCTGATATGAAAGCCTTTTTCGTGCGGGAGTTTAACAGTCATTTTTTGCGCCCCTGTACCACGTCGATATCCGGTGCGTCCTCGGCCTTCATGCCGACAACATGATAGCCGGCGTCCACATGGTGGTTTTCGCCGGTCACGCCCGAAGACAGGTCGGACAGCAGATACATCGCCGATTTCCCCACGTCGGTCTGCGTCACGTTGCGGCGCAGCGGGGAGTTCAGCTCGTTCCATTTCATGATATAGCGGAAATCGCCGATACCGCTGGCGGCCAGCGTCTTGATCGGGCCGGCAGACAGAGCGTTGACACGGATGTTTTTCGGGCCGAGGTCCATCGCCATATATTTGACCGAGGCCTCCAGCCCCGCCTTGGCGACCCCCATGACGTTGTAATGGGGCATCACCTTCTCGGCACCGTAATAGGTCAGCGTCAGACAAGATCCGCCATCGGTCATCAGTTTTTCCGCCCGCTGGACGACAGCGGTGAAGGAATAGACCGAGATATTCATCGTCATCTCGAAATTTTTTGCCGTGGTATCGACATAGCGCCCGCGCAGTTCCGATTTATCGGAAAAGCCGATGGCGTGAACCAGGAAGTCCAGCTTGCCCCATTTTTCCTCTAGCGCCGCGAAAACCGAATCCATTGATTCGTCGCTGGTGACATCACATTCCAGCACAATGTCGGTACCGAGGCTTTGTGCCAGTGGCAAAACGCGTTTTCCCAGTGCCTCGCCCTGAAAGGTGAAAGCCAGTTCGGCCCCCTGTTCGTGACAGGCCTGCGCGATACCCCACGCCAGCGACCGGTCGTTGGCGACGCCCATGATCAGGCCCCGTTTCCCCTGCATTACACCGTTAGCCATGTATATGTCCCTTGTTCCAATACTGTTGGCATGGTTTAAGCTAATCTGCGGGACGCATCAAGGATAACCCCGTCCGGCCCGTTATGTCCGAATCTTTGAAAACCGGAGGCAGCAATGCACGAAAATGCCAAACGCGACGGGATTTTTGCCGGCGACGATCCGTTCGATATTGCGCGCAACTGGCTGTCCGAGGCGCAAAAAAGCGAGCCGAACGATCCCAATGCCATTGCGCTGGCGACGGTGGACGGCGCCGGAATGCCGAACGTCAGAATGGTTCTGTTGAAGGAAATAGAGGCCGGAGCCTTTGTTTTTTATACAAATTACGGCAGTGTCAAAGCTGCGGAAATCGACGGGTCCGGCAAGGCGGCGTTTGTCATGCACTGGAAATCGTTGCGACGCCAGGTGCGGGTGCGCGGGTTGGTCGAACGCGAGGACGGGGCGCAGGCGGATGCGTATTATGCCTCGCGGTCCTTGCCGAGCCGGCTCGGGGCATGGGCCTCGCGCCAGTCGCAACCGTTGGGGTCGCGGCGGGAATTGTTGGCCGAGGTGGCGAAAGTTACGGCAGCCAAAGGATTGAATCCGGCGCGGCCGCCGTTCTGGGGCGGCTACCGGATTACGCCGCTGGAGATCGAATTCTGGGCCGACGGGCAACACCGTTTGCATGACCGGTTCCGCTGGCAACGCGCATCTGTGGACGCGGCATGGGCGGTGGCGCGGCTTCAACCCTGATCAACCATCGGTGGTTTGTTGCCGAACTTGGCAGTTATACAACAAAAAGCGGAAAAATGCCGAAATTGCCGGCGATTCTCTTGCCACGGGAAAAAAATTAAACGATAGTTGATCGCAATACGGGGTTGATGAAATCACGCCGGTGGGAATTGACAAGACAAGGATGCCGCACCGGTATTTTGGGGAGACAGGTTATTTCATATGATTAAAGGACAGGTGAAGTGGTTCGATGCCGCTAAGGGTTTCGGCTTTATTATTAGTGATGAAGTCGATGGTGACATCCTGCTGCATGCGAATGTATTGCGTAATTTCGGTCGTAGTTCGATTGCCGAAGGGGCGCCTATTGTTATCGAGGTTCAGGCGACTGAACGCGGGCAACAGGCGGCGGTGATCCACGAGATCGGCATCCCGCAACCGGGCGAAGCCGAGGCGGATAGCGCGGCGCGCGAGAATATTCCCGACGTCGATCCGGACGTGCCGCTACAACCGGCGCGTGTCAAATGGTTTGACAAGGCCAAAGGGTTCGGCTTTGCCAATATTTTTGCCAGTGCCGACGACATCTTTTTGCATATCGAAATCATGCGCCATTTCGGGTTGTCGGATTTACAGCCCGGCGAAGCGATTTCGGTGCGGGTGATCGAGGGGCCGCGCGGGTTGATGGCTGGCGAAGTGCGATCGTGGGACCAGATTCTGCTGGAAAAGGACAACACATAGATGATGCGGTTTCTGGCGGTTTTGATGGTGACGCTGTTGTTGCCGGTGACAGTTGCGGCGCAGGAAGCCTGTGCGGTTGACCGGCTGGACATCCGGTCGGACAAAACCGCCGCGCGGTTCCGTGTCGAGGTGGCCGATACCGTCGAAAGCCGGGCGACCGGGTTGATGAACCGGCCACAGCTGGGGCGGTTCGACGGGATGATTTTCGTCTATGACAAACCGCAACCGGTGAACTTCTGGATGCGCAATACGCTGATTCCGCTGGATATGGTGTTTATCAACGCCAACGGCATCGTAGAGCGGGTGCATGAAAACGCCGTGCCGCTGGATGAAACGCCGATTTTCGGTGGTAGCAACATTAAATATGTTCTTGAAATCAATGGCGGAATGGCGAAAGCCCTGCAAATCGAACCGGGGGCGGAGGTGCGCCATCCGGCGATCACCGGTGCCGATGTCGTCTGGAAATGTAACTGATTTTCCGCTTTCCTTTCGCAATTCCACGCGATACACGAAGCCCTAGTCGGGGCGTGGCGCAGCCTGGTAGCGCGACGGTTTTGGGTACCGTAGGTCGGAGGTTCGAATCCTCTCGCCCCGACCAGTTTCAAAAAACATTGGCAAGTTTCCGGCAAATGGCAAAACAACCTTTGCGCGAAGTTTATTCCGTTCGCACATTTATTGCGTGTGGCCAAAAATTCGAATCAAACGGATAGCCGCCTGACGCGGCGGCAGCCTTCGGGTGGTGCCTGCAGTGTTCCGGCAAAGGTTTTGTTATTCCAGTGTTTTGCCCGAAACGCCGTCACAAATAATTCACATTGCTGAATTGTGATGGTGAAACGTCGGGTAGAATTCGGTCGCCGGATATCGTGTTGTGTATTTTTGCGTCAACCCAAATATTTCGATTTTACGCAAATAAGTTCGTTGACGACATGGGGGTTTATGCTCCAATTTGCGTGTAGAGAGCGGCTTGCCACAAGATGTAGTGGTCGATGCCGGAAGTTTGAAAATAAACCCTATTTCCTTCGCTAACCCGGATGGCGCGTATACTTGCCGGATGGAGCGAAATTCAAGGCGAAAACGCCAACTTGCAGCACGAGGACAGGCATGAAAATCGAGCGGAAATTTACCAAGGTTAAAACAGGCGCATACGGGGAAATCGAGTTCAAGAATACCGTGTCGGAGATTCGCAATCCCGACGGCACGATTGTGTTCGCGCTCGACAATCTGGAGGTGCCGGCGAACTGGTCGCAGGTGGCGGCGGATGTGATTGCGCAGAAATATTTCCGCAAGGCCGGTGTGCCGGCGGCGGTGAAACGGGTGAAGGAAAAGGGCGTGCCGGAATTCCTGTGGCGCGCTGTGCCCGACGGGGACAAGCTGGCGAAATTGCCGGAGGGCGAACGGTTCGTCGGCGAGACGAAGGCGACGCAGGTGTTCGACCGGCTGGTCGGGGCCTGGACCTATTGGGGCTGGAAGGGTGGCATGTTCACCACCGAGGCCGACGCCAAGGCCTATTACGACGAAATGCGCTTTATGATGGCCAGCCAGATGGCGGCGCCGAATTCGCCGCAGTGGTTCAATACGGGGCTGCACTGGGCCTATGGCATCGACGGGCCGTCGCAGGGGCATTTCTATGTGGACTACAAGACCGGCAAGCTGACGAAATCGGAAAGCGCCTACGAGCACCCGCAGCCGCACGCCTGCTTCATCCAGTCGGTGTCGGATGATCTGGTGAATGACGGCGGGATCATGGACCTGTGGACGCGCGAGGCGCGGCTGTTCAAGTATGGATCGGGCACCGGCACCAACTTCAGTTCCTTGCGCGGCTCCAACGAGGGTCTTGGCGGCGGCGGC
>CAZDLV010000019.1:0-18667 GCA_964506345.1 uncultured Rhodobacterales bacterium
GTTCTGGAATGTGGAACTGGAATTTTCCACGCGGCAGTGACTCCAACGGGACGGAATTCCACCGGAATATTAATAATTCGCGCGAATGCCATAGTTATGCCATGTTTTTCCCTAATATCGAGGCGCTAGTAGAACTTGTAAGCGGTATTTTGACAGTCGGCGGGTGTTCAATCAGTTTGCAAGGTTGGTGATATGGTTTCGGTGGCGGATATAGGGGCGGGGTCGTCCCGCAAAATAAAACAGTTGGAACGTTTGATCGAGTCGGTGCGCCGGCCCGATGTGCCGGACGTTGACAAGGTTTTTGGAAACGTTCTGGACAAACTGCGCACCAGCAGCGTGCGATTGCTGGTCGTCGGGCAGGTCAAGGCAGGGAAAAGCAGTCTTATCAACGCGCTGACCGGGGTCGGAAATTTCCTTCCGACCGAGGTGAATCCCTGGACCGCCGTGATTACAAACCTGCATTTCGGCCATCCGGACAAGGCGGATTGCGGCGGTGAATTCCAGTTGTTCAGTGAATCCGAGTGGGATCGCATGTTGCATGGCGATTCCGAAACCCGCATTCTGGCCGAGGAACTGTTGCCGGGTTTCAGCTCCACCCTGTTGCAGGTTCAGGTCGAGGAAATGCGCGAGAGCGCCAAGGTCCGGTTGGGTAGCATGTACCATCATCTGTTGGGCAAAAAGCATGTTTTCAACAAGATTTCGCCGGAAATTCTGGACAGATATGTAAGCGCCGGATACGGCGACGGGCAGGAAGCAGGCGCGACTGCGGGCCGGTTTTCCGGTATTACCAAATCAGCCGAGGTATTCATGCCGCCCGGTCCGTTCAGGGTTCCTGTCACGGTTTCCGATACGCCGGGGATCAATGATCCGTTTCTTGTTCGCGATGAAATCACCACGCGCAGTTTCCGGAACGCGGACATTTTTATTGTTGCGTTGTCGGTTCATCAGGCACTGAATACACCCGACGTTGCCTTGCTGAAAATGCTGTCGATGCACCCGGGAAAAACCACCCTTATTTTTGTTAACCGTATTGACGAACTGGATGATCCGTCGGTGGCTGTTCCCGACGTTTTGCGAAATCTGGATGCGCGCTTGCAGGCCGAGCTGGACCAGTCGAATTACACGTTGATTGCCGGCAGCGCCGCGTGGGGCCGAATTGCGGTGAACGGCAGCGATGCGGATGTTGCCGCGGCGACCGGATCCGCGGCGTTCAAATCCTACTGGCAGGATTTTGGTGATGCCGACGACACGCCGTTGCGCGAAAAATTGCATGTTGTGTCGGGCCTGGATACCCTTGCCACCGCGATATCGGAAATTATCGCGGCCGGTCCGACTGAAACGCTGCTGTCAAGCGCGGTGTCCGAGGTGTGCGGCGCCGTTTCCCTGTTGAAGACAGTTCTGAAGGATCAGGTGGACCGGCATGACAACGCGCTGCTGGACGTCGATGATATCGATGCGATTATTGCGACAGAGCAGCACCGGATCGAAAATCTGGCGATGTTGGCCGACGCCTTGCAGGATGTATCGAACGAGGCGCGCGCGGCGCTGTTGGGAAACGGGGACGTCGTGTTCAAGTCGGTGATGAATACCATCAACGCTACCGTCGGTGCATTTGTCGATGCACAAACCCACTCGTTGCAGGACGCGTTCGGCGAGGACGGATCGGTTTCGAACTGGCGCCTTGATACTGTGGACCTTTGCGCGCGTGTCGAACAGCAAATTTGCGACAGCTATGGCGAGGGGCGCAAGGGTCTGGACCGGATTCTGGCCGGTTTTGCCGAAAAAATCAGTGCGCTTGTCACGCCGGTTGTCGGTGACGTGAAAGTCGGGAAACTTCTGGACAATTTGCCCCACGACGAAATTTTACCGGGTTTCAAACCGGCATCAACCCTTGTGGATGTCGAGCTGGTGAACGAGCGTGGATGGAAGTTCTGGCAGCGCACCGAAATGAACCGGACGGAAGCGGTCGAACGGCTGAAGCATATTATCCGCGCCGAAATGTTTCCGGCGATCAAATCGTCGAGCGATGTTGCCCGCATATCCATAGCCGAAAGAACCGGCGAGGCATTGAACCGCTTGTCGGGTCTTGTCGATGCGGCGCGCCAGTTGATATTGACCGAACGTGAAACACTGGAGGCCGACGCGCTGGCGCTGGCGCAAGGCGGAAGCAGCGCGTTGGTGGCCCGGATCAACGCCGAACGCAAGGAACTTGCGGCGCAACGGCGGGCGCAGCTGGATGTTCTGGAAACAGCCCAGAAGACGTTGCACACCGAGTTTCAACGCTTTACGTCCGAGGAGGCCGCGCCGGCCCCCGTCCGCGCCAGCATCAGCCCCGGTGGAGCCGCCTAGATGATGTCAAATGTTACGAGCCTGCCGCACGTTCCGGCAACCGTAGCCACGCGCAAGGACGACCGGCATTTTCACATCGTGGTAGCCGGAGAGTTCAATGCCGGAAAATCCTCGCTGGTGAATTTGTTGTTGCGACAACCGGTTCTGCCGGTGACTGTCGGCTATTCGCGTATGCCGCCATTGCGGATATTTCCGGCGGAAAACGAAGTTTATAATATCGTCACCGCGACAAACGAAAAGATCGAAAAACAGGATTTTCTGCGTGGTGTGTCGCACGACGTTGCCATCCGGTCCGCGCGGATCGAATTGCCGCTGGACCGGTTTGCCGGCGCCGTTATATCCGAGGTATCCGTTGGCCAGCACGGCGAACTGGAACCCGAGGAACAAGACATACTCGCCACTGCCGACCTGCTGGTCTGGTGTACGATGGGGCAGCGGGCCTGGTGCCTGACCGAAATCACGATCGTCGAAAAACTGCCGCGCCAGTTGCTGGACACCGCCATCCTTGCCGTCACGCGAAGCGATTATTTGCGCACGGACGGGGATCGGGAAAAGGTGAAAGTGCGGTTGGAGCGCGAAGCGGCGCAGTATTTCAACCGTATTGTTATGGTTGATGCCAGCCCGCAGGCGGCAAGACGCGCGCAGGATGACGACAACTGGCGCGACAGCGGCGGCCAGCAGTTGTTCGATGCGGTTCACTCGATTTTTTCGAAGTCCGGTTTTTACGGTAAAGCCGCCCCGACTGCTGACCTGCGCGAGATCGAGGAATTCCGCGCTGCCAAAGCGGTTGAATCTGCCAGAATTGCGGATATCGCTCGGGGTTTTACTTTCGTCTGGCAAGCGGAAATCGACGCGCTGACCAAGTGGATCGAGATGTGCGACGGGGTATTGCCGGCCGATATGCTAACGCGGGTATCCGGAATGCTATCGACATTTTCCAAAACGGCCGCCGATCCCCGCAGTGGCCATTCCTGCGCCCCTGCCGTTACGGCATGTATCGCCAGGGCACAGGCCGCGCTGGACGCGATTTGTGCCAAAAGCGCGGGCGACGCGGCGGCTGCCAAAGCCGCGGCTTTGGTGGTGCAACTTCTCGACGAGGTTGCACAGATAGAGACGCGGAAATAGGGCCGGTCCGCCGTGGGAATACGCGGCGGACGATGCGTTATGCCAATCCGTCCAGTGTTCTGGTGAACTTGTCCAACATCTCGTCGATGTGGGTTTTTTCCGCGATGAACATCGGGGCGATGATCCCGGTGTCGCCGGTGAATTTGACGTGCATACCGTTCCAGAACAGGTCTTTTTGAGCCTGACCGCCGCGTGCGCCCGGTTTGTCGTTCGATACCAGATCGATTCCGGCGATCATGCCGATACCGCGGATGTCGCGCACCAGCGGGTGATCCTTGAGCGAGAACACGGCGTCGAGGAAATAGTCCGATATGTCGGCGGCGCGGGCAAACAGGTCTTCGTCCGCGATGATATCCATCATGGCCAGACCGGCAGCGCAGGCGGCCGGATGGCCGGAATAGGTGTAGCCGTGGAAAAACTCGATGGCGCCGGGGGCGGCCTGGTCCATGATCGCGTCATGCACCTTGTCCGAAGTGGCCACCGCGCCCATGGGGATGGAGCCGTTGGTCAGGGCCTTGGCCATCGTCATGATGTCGGGCGTGACGCCGAAGACATCGGCTGCGAATTTGTCGCCCAGACGCCCGAAACCGGTAATCACCTCGTCAAACACCAGCAGGATGCCGTTTTCGTCGCAAATCTGGCGCAGGCGTTCCAGATAACCCTTCGGCGGGGTCAGGATGCCGGTGGAGCCGGCCACCGGCTCGACGAAACAGGCGGCGATGGTCTGGCCGCCGTAGGTATCGACCATGCGTTGCAGGTCATTGGCCAGTTCCACGCCGCTTTGTTGCTGGCCACGCACGAACAGTTCGTCCTCGCTCCAGGTGTGGCGCATCATCACCACATTGGGCATGACGGACGGGAAGGTCTTGCGGTTGTTGACCATGCCCGACAGGGAAACGCCACCCATGTTGACCCCGTGATAGGCCCGTTCGCGTGACACAAAACGGGTGCGGTCGTTGCCGAGGGCGGAATGATAGGCCATCACCATTTTCAACGCGGTATCGATGGCCTCGGAGCCGGAGTTGACGAAGAAAACATGGTTGAACGCCTCTGGCAGCAAGCGCGATACCCGTTCGGCCAGCGCAAAGCTGAGCGGATGGCCGGAACCGAAGGGGGCGACATAGGTGAAATCCTGCATGGCGCGATGCACGGCCTCGATGATTTTCGGGTGGCTGTGTCCGGCGGGCGAACAGAACAGGCCGCTGGAACCGTCGATCACCGTGCCGCCGTGATGGTCGGTCAGGTAGTTGCCGCTGGCTTTGACGATCAGGCGCGGGTCCTGCTTGAAACCGCGATTGTCGGTAAAGGGAATCCAGAATTCGGCAAGCGAGTTTGTTTGCACGTCATAGGCCATGTCGCGTCTCCGGTCAGATGTAAGAAAGGTGTCGCGGGGCATATTCCCCCGAAATCCGTTTGACACTAGGCGGGGGTTCAGGCTTGTAATAGGGCCAGAGTTTGAGCGGTAATAAGTCCAGATATGCCCCTTGTCGAAGACACATTTTTTCTCGACCCGAATTTTCAGGGGTCGCTGCAAAGCCAGATCCAGCAGATCGTGGCCTCGGCCATCCTTGCCGGACGGCTGAAGGCAGGGGAGAAGCTGCCCTCGTCGCGCAAGCTGGCGAAGCATCTGGGGATTTCGCGGATCACCGTGACGCTGGCCTATAACGAGCTGGTGGCGGATGACTATATCACCGCCACCGACCGCTCCGGCTATTATGTGTCCGAGACCGCGCCGACCGTGCCGCTGCCGCCGGTGCGCGGGGAAATGGTGCGCGACACTGTGGATTGGTCGAAGGCGGTGCAGCGGGACTTTACCGGTGGAAAACGGGTGGAGAAGAATTACGAGTGGCGCAGCTATCCTTATCCGTTCGTTTATGGCCAGCCGGACCCGACGCTGTTCAATCAGGCGAGTTGGCGGCTGTGTGCCTTGCAGGCGCTGGGCAAGAAGGAGTTCGACAGTCTGACCTCGGATTACGCCGAGCGGGACGATCCCGAGCTGATCAATTTCATCGTGCGTCATTCCTTGCCGCGCCGCGGCATTCTGGCAAAACCCGAGCAGGTTCTGGTGACGGTCGGGGCGCAAAACGCCCTGTGGATGGCGGCGCAGATATTGCTGAACCGCGACCGGACGGCGGTTTACGAAAATCCCGGCTATCACGGCCTGCGCGAGACATTGCGGTATTCCGGCTGCAAACGGATTCCGGTGCAGATCGACGAAAACGGCCTGCCGCCCGAGGGCTTGCCGCGGGATTTCGATGTGCTGTTTACCACGCCGAGCCACCAGTGCCCGACGACGGTCACCCTGCCGATGGATCGCCGCCACGCCCTGTTGCGTATGGCGCGGGAACGGAATTTCCTGATTGTCGAGGATGATTACGAGTTCGAGATGAGCTTCATCAAGTCGCCCTCGCCGGCGTTGAAGTCGCTGGACGAGGAGGGGCGGGTGATCTATGTCGGCAGTTTTTCGAAATCCCTGTTTCCGGGGCTGCGGCTGGGGTATCTGGTCGGCTCGGAACCGTTTATCCGGCAGGCGCGGGCGCTGCGCTCGGCGGTGCTGCGCCACCCGCCCGGGCATGTGCAACGGACGACGGCCTATTTTCTGGGGCTCGGGCATTACGATGCGATGATCAAGCGGATGCGCACGGTTTTTCACAAGCGGCGCGAGGTCATGGATGCGGCATTGGCCGATTGCGGGCTGAAGGTGGCGGGAAGCGCATCGTTCGGTGGATCCAGTTTCTGGGTCGAGGCGCCGGCACGTATCGACACGGAAATTCTTGCGGACAGGTTGGAAAAAAAGGGTGTTCTGATCGAGGCAGGCAATCCGTTTTTCGAGGGAGAGGATTGCCCGCGAAATTTCTTTCGGCTGGCCTATTCCTCGATAGATGCGCGAAAAATACCCGAAGGTGTCCGCCTGATCCGCGAAACGCTGGAGGAGATGCCATAGCTGGACCTATTTCGATCTTGCAACTGGCCCTATCGTGCTGGCGGGGCCTCTAGCATACAGGGGTCAACACTCTTTCATTCAAATCAGGAACGCGCGCCATGAAAATGACCACAGAAGAAGCCTTTGTCAAAGTTTTGCAAATGCACGGTATCGATAATGCGTTCGGTATTATCGGCTCGGCCTTCATGCCGATTTCCGACAAGTTCCCGCAGGCGGGGATACAGTTCTGGGACTGTGCGCATGAATATACCGCCGGCATGATGGCGGACGGTTTCGCGCGCGCATCGGGCAAGATGTCGATGGCGATCGCGCAGAACGGACCGGGGATTGCCAATCTGGTGACGCCCGTGAAAACCGCCTACTGGAACCACACGCCGATGTTGCTGGTGACGCCGCAGGCCGCCAACAAGACCATCGGGCAGGGCGGGTTTCAGGAGGTCGAGCAGATGCGGATGTTCGCCGATTGCGTCGCCTATCAGGAAGAGGTCCGCGACCCCTCGCGCATGGCCGAGGTGCTGAACCGCGTGATCATGAAGGCCAGGCGGCTGTCGGCGCCGGCGCAAATCAACGTGCCGCGCGATATGTGGACACAGGTGATCGACATCGACCTGCCGGCCATCGTCGAATTCGAACGTCCCGCCGGTGGTGCAGGAGCGATTGCCGAGGCGGCGGCGCTGTTGTCCAATGCCGCATTCCCTGTCATTCTGAACGGGGCGGGCGTGGTGATCGGCGGTGCCATTGCGGCCTCGCAGGCGCTGGCCGAGCGGCTGGATGCGCCGGTATGTTGCGGCTACCAGCACAACGATGCCTTTCCGGGGTCGCATCCGCTGTTTGCCGGTCCGCTGGGCTATAACGGCTCGCGCGCGGCGATGGAGCTGATTGCCAAGGCCGATGTGGTGCTGGCACTGGGGACGCGGCTCAACCCGTTCTCGACGCTGCCCGGCTACGGGATCGACTACTGGCCGCAAGATGCGAAAGTCATTCAGGTGGACATCAACCCCGACCGGATCGGGCTGACGAAACCGGTGACGGTCGGCATTGCCGGTGATGCGAAGCAGGTGGCCGAGGCTATTCTGGCGCAACTGTCTGACGGAGCAGGGGATGCAGGACGGCAGGAACGGCGCGATCTGGTTGCCACCACAAAATCCGCATGGGCGCAGGCGCTGACCTCGATGGATCACGAGGATGACGACGAGGGCACCGACTGGAACCGGCGCGCCCGTGCCGATCGTCCCGATGCGCTGTCGCCGCGTCAGGCTTGGCGCGCCATTCAGAAATCATTGCCGAAAGAGGCGATTATTTCCTCGGATATCGGTAATGTCTGCGCCATCGGCAATGCCTATCCGACGTTCGAGTCGGGGCGCAAATATCTGGCGCCGGGTCTGTTCGGGCCGTGTGGCTATTCGCTTCCGGCGATCCTCGGGGCCAAGATCGGGCAGCCGGAAACACCGGTTGTCGGCTTTGCCGGTGACGGGGCCTTCGGGATTTCCATGAACGAGATGACGGCCTGCGGGCGCGATGACTGGCCGCCGATCACCATGGTGATTTTCCGTAATTACCAATGGGGCGCCGAGAAACGCAACACGACGCTGTGGTATCACGACAATTTTGTCGGGACAGAGCTGGACTATAATGTTTCCTATGCCGGTATCGCCAAGGCCTGCGGCGTGAACGGGGTGGTTGCCACCACGATGGAGGGGCTGACCGAGGCGTTGGACGTAGCGGTGAAGGCGCAGATGGAGCGCGGCGAGACGACCTTTATCGAGGTGATGCTCAATCAGGAAATGGGCGAGCCGTTCCGCCGCGACGCCATGACCACGCCGGTCGAGGTCGCAGGAATCGACCCCGCCGATATGCGTCCGCAGAAAGGCGCGTAAATGACACGGCGCGACGATCCGTGGATTCTGGTGCTGAATGCCGGATCGTCGAGCCTGAAATTCGCGGCCTATCCGCTCAAAGGCGGGGAGGTTCTGGCTGCGGGGCAGGTGGCTGCTATCGGGGCCGGCGCGGAATTGAAATTCGCCGGAGCGGAGCGCCCTGTTCCGGCGGATGATCACGAAGGCGCGGTGGTGGTTGCGCTGGCGGCCCTGTCAGATGAGGGGTTCGGTGTGCCGGTGGCGGCGGGCCATCGCGTTGTGCATGGCGGGGCGCAGACCGATGCCGCGTGGATTTCCCCCGCTGTCCGTCAGGCAATCGTCGATGCGGCGACGCTGGCTCCGTTGCACAACCCGCCTGCGCTGGCAGTGATTGATGCGCTTGCGGGGCGTTTCCCGTCACTGGAGCAGGTGGCCTGTTTCGACACGGCTTTCCACGCCCGTAATCCGCCCGAGGCCACGACGCTGCCAATCCCCGAAGTCTGGCGTGCCAAGGGGCTGCGGCGCTACGGGTTCCACGGGTTGAGCTATGCCGCGCTGGTGCGGCGGTTTTCCGATGTAACCGGTGCGCCGTTGCCGCGACGGCTGCTGGCCTGTCACCTCGGGGCCGGTGCCAGTCTTGCGGCGATTGTCGACGGGCGGGGAGTAGCGACCACGATGGGGTTTTCCCCCATGGACGGTCTGGTTATGGCGACACGCGCCGGCGCGATGGACAGCGGCGTGTTGCTGCATCTGATGCGGACCGAGGGAATGGATGCCGAGTCGCTAGATCATATGCTGAACCGCGAAAGTGGTATCAAGGCGCTGGGCGGAACGGCGGATATGCGTGAATTGCTCGAGTCGCCGGATCCCGCGGCGGCTTTTGCCGTGACACATTATTGTTACTGGGTGATCCGGCATGCCGGATCGATGATTGCGGCCATGCAGGGGGTGGACGGGCTGGTGTTTACCGGCGGTATTGGCGAAAATGCCCGCCAGATACGCGAAGCCGTTGTAACAGGGCTGAAATGGACCGGTTTGTCGCCGGAATCCTGCCGGGTCGTCCCCGCCGACGAAGAAGGCGAGATCGCGCATGCGGTGCGCAAATTTGCCAATAATATCCATAGGTAGAACTGGCCCTACGGCAACTAAAAACTGGCCGTATGTGGTTGCATTGTTGTTTGGTTAGGCTAAGGTATATTTGCTTGATAGTGCGACATTCTGTGCAAACTGTCATAAAATCTAAAAATAAGATCACTATAGGGCAAAGTACTCGCGTGATCATTCACCACTGCATCGCATTCGGCGATGCTCCAATTCTCCAGGAGGGAGACATTACATGACTAAACCTGTAAATGGCGTTAACCGCCGTTCATTCCTGAAAACCGGCACAGCCGTCGGTACGGTCGCTCTGGCCACGCCGGCTCTGGTTTCCAAGGCGCTGGCATCGTCCGGCGAACTGACATTGCTGGACTGGTCCGACTACTGGCCGGATGATCTTCTGGCCGGCTTTACCGCCGAGACCGGAATTAAAGTGAACTATATCGGTGTTGGATCGAACGAGGAAATCATCAACAAGATGAAAGCCTCCAACGGCACCGGCGCCGACATCATCGGGCCGACCAACAACCGCAACCTGCAGTGGGGTCCGCTGAAACTGTTGCAGCCGTGGGATATGAGCCGCATTCCGATCGAACGCGCCAACCCTGCGATGGCCAAAATCGGTCCGGACGGCTGGGACTTCGGTATGGGTTCCGAATGGATTCCGCACATCTGGGGTACCGAAGGCATGGCATGGCGTACGGACCTCTGGGCGCCGGCATCTGCTGACGGTGTTCCGAGCTATGGCGAAATCTGGTCCGACGCGAATGCCGGCAAAACCATGATCCGCGCACACTCCGGTATGCTTTGTGCCGGCCTGTACATGGAAACCATCGGTGAACTGGATAAAGGCGCTGTTTGGGCGGCTTATGAATCCGAAGAAAACTTCCGCAAAACATGGTCGAAAATCACCGACTGGACCATTGCGCGCAAAGGCAACCTGAAACTGATCTGGAACGATGCCGACACCCAGAAAAACGGTCTGCTGACCGGTGGTGTTGTTGTTGGCCAGACATGGGACGGCCCGCCGCTCGCATTGAAAACCGCCGGCGAGCCGGTAACCTACCAAGCCCCGAAAGAGGGTGCGATGGCGTGGGTTGACGGTCTGGCACTGCCCAAAGGCGCCGTCAACATCGACGAAGCCTATGCGCTGGTTGAATACGCCTACCGTCCGGAAATTGCCGGCAAGGCGATCGACACGCATGGTTACAACTCGCCGATCCTCGGTGCGGACAAATTTGCAGGCGCAGCCTACAAGAAAAACTTCGCCGAAGCCTATCCGGGTGACGCACTGGCCAACCTTAACCCGTGGCCGGCCGAGCCGCCCTGGTATGCAGACGTTCGTACGGAATATGTGAACAAGTTCAAAAGCGCATAATCCATAAATACGGTATCCGGCTGCCTTTTCGGGTGGCCGGATATTTCTTGCCGGTGGAATCCGGTTGGCTTTTATTGAAAAGCCCTGTTGAATACCCCGAACATATAACGGAGGAAGTTTTATGAGCATTGGTGTTGGTGTGAGTCTGGAGAACCTGTGGATCCGGTTCGGGGACTTCGTGGCTGTCCGGGAAGCCAACGTGAATATCAACGGCGGCGACTTCTTTTCGTTCCTCGGCCCGTCGGGCTGCGGTAAAACCACGATTTTGCGGGCGGTTTCCGGTTTCCTGGATCCCAGCGAGGGGCGGGTGCTGATTGGTGGCAATGACATGGCGGGCATCGGCCCGAACAAACGCCCCACCGCGCTGATTTTCCAGAACCTCGCGTTGTTTCCGCTGATGAAAGTATGGGAAAACATCACCTTTTCGATGGAGGTGAACGGCGCCAGCACGGCCGAACGGCGCAAGCGCGCCGACGAGTTGCTGGACATGATCGCGCTTGACGGGCAGGGCGACAAGCTGCCGTCCGAACTTTCGGGCGGCCAGAAACAGCGCGTTGCCATTGCGCGGGCCTTGTGCGCACAGCCCGATGTGCTGTTGCTCGACGAACCGCTTTCGGCGCTCGATCTGAAATTGCGCCAGCACATGCGCACCGAGTTGCGCGAAATCCAGCAACGTGTCGGCATTACCTTTATCTATATCACCCACGACCAGGGCGAGGCGCTGACCATGTCCGACCATGTGGCCGTCATGCGCGCCGGCGTGATTGAACAAATCGGAACGGGGCATGATATCTACGATCGCCCCGCAACGTCGTTTGTTGCGTCTTTTGTGGGGGAAAATAACATGTTTCACGGGAAAGTTGCGGAAATCAAAGGGGCCGAGGCGCTGTTCCGCAGCAACAGCTGCGGTGACCTTGTGGCGCAAATTACCCCGGCGGCGCAAGGCACACTGAAGGTCGGGGACGAGGCGATGATGTTCATTCGCCCCGAAGCATTGTCTATCGCTGACGGGAACGCCGCCGACGGAAAAAACACCATCCGCGCCCAAGTCCTGAACGAGGAGTTCGAGGGGAATTCCTATAGTGTGTTCCTCGAGGCGAACGGCGGCAAGGAAATCAAGATGTCGCTGCCCAATTACGGACAATACCGCAAAACCTCGAAAGGGTCGGATCTGGCGGTACGCTATGTGCCGGAAAACGCCGTCATCATGCCCGTGGGCGAGCTGGCGTCGGAATAGGGGCGCATCATGAACAAACCGAAATTGTTTTCACAGTTTTTCCGCAACAACGGCAAGGTCATGGGCAGCATCCTGTTGTTTCTGGTGCTGTTCTGGATTGTCGTGCTTATCATGCTGCCGCAGCTTTCGATGCTCGACTTTTCGTTCCGTTTCAACCTGCCGCCCGCCGAACTGGGCGGTCCCAAGGATGTCTATACGCTTAGCAACTACAAACATCTGATTTACGGTGCCGATGGTGCCGAGGGAACCTATAACACGCTTGATCTGATGGTGTTTGTCCGCACGATCATCGCGGCGATGGCTGTTACCGTGCTTGATCTGGTATTGTGTTATCCGCTGGCGTATTACCTTGGCCAGTCGCGCGGCAAGGGGCTGGCGCGTTTGCTGGTGGTGATGCTGATTATTCCCTACTGGATCAACGAAATCCTGCGTGCTTTTGCGTTGCGGATTATTTTCGGGGATGCCGGCGTTATCAACGACGCCCTGATGTTCCTGCATCTGACAAAAGAGCCGATCGATTTTATCCGCGCGGATATCGCGCTCTATGCCGGTCTCGGCTATGCCTACATCCTGCTGATGCTGTTCCCGATGTATAACGTGATCGAGAGCCTCGACCGCAACCAGATCGAGGCGGCGCGGGACATGGGAGCCAGCTGGATCCGCATCCACCGCCGTATTGTCATTCCGCACGCCAAACCGGGGATTGCCTCGGGGGCGACGATGGTTTTCATGCTGTCTGCCGGTGCGCTGGCGGCACCGCAAATTCTGGGCGGTCCAAGCAGTTTGTGGTTTACGCAACTTGTTTACCAGTGGTTCAACAACTCGCTTAACTGGCAACAGGGCGCGGCCTATGCCATTGTTCTACTGGTGGCCTCGATCGTAATCGTTTTGACTGTCATGAAGATATTCAAGGTCAATATGGGAGACATCGGCAAATGAAGTCCTCGATTTTTTCCCGTGTGGCGTTATTCGCCTACCTGACAATTTTCTTCGGCTATCTGCTTGGTCCACTGCTTGTGATGAGCCTGACGGCATTCAATTCGTCGGCGTTTCCGTCGGTATCGCCGTGGGCATGCTACACCTATGAGTGGTTCGATGTGCTGTTCAAGGACGAGCGCATTCTGAACGGTATCAAAAACAGTGTGATCATCGGGCTTGGAACGGTTGTTTTGTCGGTCTCGATGGGGCTGGCGGCGGCGCTGGTTCTGACGCAGGTCTGGGCCAGGTTCCGCTCAACCTTCTACACCATCATCATCGCGCCGATCCTTATTCCGGGGGTGGTTCTTGGTATCTCGACGCTGGTTTTCTGGGATCGCGTCAGCCGTGTTCTCGGCCCGTCGAGCGAGGCACTGCTGCACAACGGGATTTTCCTGACGGTTCTGGGGCAGTCCACGTTTATTGCGTCTTATGCCATGCTGGTGTTTGTTGCGCGCCTGCAACGCTTTGATCCGGGCCTGACCGAGGCCGCGCTTGATCTGGGTGCGACGCATACGCAGGCGTTTCGCAAAATCCTGCTGCCGTTTATGCGTCCGGCCATTGCCTCGGCTGCGGTGCTGGCGTTCCTTGCATCGTTTGAAAACTACAACACGACCACGTTCACGTTCGGCAATTACCCGACGCTGACGATCGAGCTGGCGCAGAAGGTTCGCTACGGTATCAACCCGTCGATTTCGGCACTGGCGTTTATCATCGTGGTGTTGACAATATTCGCCGCCCTTGCAAACGAGGCATACCGGCGTAATAAAATGCAGAAACAGGCGGTGCTGGAAAACGGGGTCCAGAAAAAAGCCAAGGGTTTTTTGCCCGCTTTCATGACCGGAAATCCCGCGATGGTAATTCTGGTGCTGTTGTCTTTTGCGGTTATCACGATGTTCTGGACGGCACAGTCCTATAACCCCGCAGAATGCAAAGCGCGCGTGCTGGCTGAAAAGCAGGCTGTTACCGCGGAACGGATTCAGGCCCTGCGTGAACAGCGCGCGATCCAGCGTCTTGAGGCCGCACATACCGGTCCGGATATTTTCGGAAATTCCACCAGTGACATGACGGCGACCGGCACCACTGCTGCACCGGCGAATGCCGGCGCGTTTGGCGGGGTTTTTGCCCCGACCAACCTGAACAAGGCGGCGCCGGTCGAGACGCCGGGCGACTCTGGCGGGGCATTCGGCGGGGTTTTTGCGCCGACCAACCTGCAAGGCGCCGGCGGAAACTAGATTTCAGGTTGCCCGCATGACTGCGGGCAACCCCATGTGTGCTACGGGAAATCGTTATGTTGGTTGCGCATATCAGTGATACGCACATTGTGGCAAAAGGGCGGAAAACCTTCGGGTTTGTGCCGATGGCGGATTATCTGACGGCGTGCGTTGCCCATATCAACGGGTTGTCGATGCGCCCTGATGTGGTGCTGGTAACCGGCGATATTACCAACACCGGCGACGCGGCCGAGGTGCGTCTGGCCGCCGATATTTTGCGCGATCTGTGTTGTCCGTTTTACGTCATTCCCGGAAACCACGACATTCGCGAAACCCTGTGGTCCGAATTTGGCGGTGCGGCCTGTCCGGAACGCGACGGCCCGTTCCTGAGCTTCGTGGTCGAGGGATTTCCCTTGCGTCTGATCGCACTGGACAGCACCATCCCCGGTGCGGCGGGGGGCGAAATATGCGAGCGGCGCGCCAACTGGCTGTCGGCCCGCCTTGCCGAGGCCCCCGATACGCCGACCGTGATATTCCTGCACCATCCGCCGATCAGGTGTGGTGTTCCCGAAAGCGATCAGGACGGGTTTGCCGGCGCGGACCGTCTGGCCGAAATTGTCGCCAGGCATTCCGCAATCGAGCGGATATTGTGCGGCCATATCCACCTGCATACCCACGCGCGACTGGCCGGAACAATCGTTACCAGCGCCCCGAGCATCGGAATGCAACTGGCGCTCGATTTGACACAAGCCCGGGAATCGGAGTTTATCATGGACGCCCCTGCCTATCTTTTGCATCACTACACCGCCGGGGGGGTTCTTGTTACCCACCCTGTGCGCGTTGCCGGAACGCTGCCGACCTATCCTTTTGCCGACGGTGTCGCGTGATGGGGCGCGCACACACAGACGCGGTGTTCGATGTTGCCATTGTCGGGGCCGGGGTGGTCGGTTGTGCGATGGCGCGGCGATTTACCTTGCGCGGGGCCAAGGTTGCGGTAATTGAAAAGGCGACAGATATCCTTGACGGGGCCAGCAAGGCCAACAGTGCCATATTGCACACCGGATTTGACGCCCCGGCCAACTCGCTGGAACTTTCGTGTATTCGCGCCGGATATGCCGAGTATCTGGATATCCATGCTGAAACGGGTTTGCCGCTCGATCGTTCCGGCGCGTATGTGGTGGCGTGGGACGACGACCAACTGGCAGCCTTGCCGGGCATATTGCAACAGGCGCATGAAAACGGGGTGCGCGATGCGGTTCTGGTCGATGTACAAACCCTGCGCGCGGCAGAACCTCAGTTGGGACCACGGGCGCGCGGTGCGATCCATGTGCCGGGCGAGTCGCTTGTCGATCCGTGGTCCGCGCCTTACGCCTATTTGCAACAGGCTCTGGATAACGGCGCCGAGGTGTTTCTGGATAGCGAAATAACGGGCGGTGTGTTTTCGGCCGGCGTCTGGACATTGCAATCCGCGCAGGGGGAAATTCGCGCCCGCCATGTTATCAACTGTGCCGGCTTGTATGGCGATTTGCTCGATCAGACGTTGTTGGGCGAGTCGGCCTTCGATATCCTGCCGCGCAAAGGGCAGTTTGTCGTGTATGACAAGGCCGCATCGGAACTGGTCAATGCGATTATCCTGCCCGTCCCGACCACGCACACCAAAGGCGTCGTGGTCTTTCGCACGGTTTTTGGCAATCTGGCAGTCGGCCCGACCGCCGAGGATCAGCAAAGCCGCACCGATACCTCGACCGATACCGATACGCTGCGCGGCCTGATGGCGGCCGGTTGCGCCAGAATTCCGGCGCTGGCCGATATGCCGGTCACGGCGACCTATGCGGGATTGCGGCCGGCATGTGCGGAAAAAGGATATCAAATCAGGGAAACTCCGGCGCGCAACTGGATTACGGTTGGCGCCATCCGGTCCACCGGACTAAGCGGCGCTTTGGGTATCGCGCAGCATGTTTTCGACCTTTATGCCGCGCGGAACCCCGGTCTGGAATCGTTGGAAAATCCGGTGATGCCGCGTGTTGCACACCTTGCCGCGAGCGGGCCGCGTGACTGGCAGGAACCCGGACATGGCGACATCGTTTGCCATTGTGAACTGGTGAGTGAACGTGAAATTCGGGCCGCTTTGCGCGGGCCGCTTGCCGCGCGGTCGTTGGCAGGATTGAAACGCAAGACGCGCGTTACGATGGGGCGGTGTCAGGGGTTTTATTGCACGGCCCGTCTGGCCCGTATTACCGACGGACATTTCAAAGCCCCGCTGGCGCGAAAGGTAAAAGATGACACATGACCTGATGTCCGGCGAAACTATCGACGTGGCCGTAATCGGCGGTGGCCCCGCCGGTCTGGCCGCGGCAACCGAGTTGAAACGGCGCGGCGTCGCGCGGGTGGTTGTGGTCGAGCGGGAACCGGTCGCGGGCGGTATTCCGCGCCACTGCGGTCATCCGCCTTTTGGCTGGCGCGAGTTTCGGCGTGTTCTGACCGGCCCGAAATATGCGGAAAAACTTGTGAAAGCGGCGTTGAAGGCAGGCGTGGAAATTCATACCGGCACCACGGTCGTGTCCGTGAATGCCGGGCCCGAACTTTTGCTTTCGACATCGGCCGGATCCTGCACGATTACGCCGCGAAAGGGAATTTATGCCACCGGCGTGCGTGAACTTCCGCGCTCGGCAAGGCTATTGTCCGGCGCGCGGTGTGCGGGCATTTTGAACACCGGCGCACTGCAATCGCTGGTCTATCTTGAAGCACGGCGGCCGTTTTTGCGGCCGGTGATTATCGGTAGCGAACTGGTGTCTTTTTCGGCCATCCAGACCTGTCGCCACGCCGGCATCCGCCCCGTCGCAATGATCGAGGAGGGCAGCAGGACCATCGCGCGCCGCCCGTCCGGCCTGTTGCCGCGCATGATCGGAATTCCGTTGCATTTGCGGACGCGCGTGACCCGAATAATCGGCACGGATCACGTGACGGCGGTCGAGGTTGCCGATGCACAAGGCCGGCGCCGTGAAATTGCCTGCGACGGCGTGTTGCTGACCGGAAAATTCACACCCGAATCCAGCCTTGCACGGCTGGGCCATTTACAAGTCGATCCGGCGTCGGGCGGGCCGGTGATCGACCAGTTCGGGCGCTGCTCGGACCCGGATTTTTTTGCAACCGGCAATGTTTTGCGTCCGGTCGAAACCGCCGGATGGAGCTGGCAGGAGGGCAGGGAAACCGGTGCGCGTGTGGCGCGTGATCTGCGCGCAAATTTGCCGGAAGAAACGCGCGCGGTTCCGGTGGTTATTGGCGATCCGATGATAAAACTGGTCGTGCCGCAACGTATCAGCCTGCCGCTGGACGGTGCCGGAGCGATGCAGATACAGGTTCGGTTCAGCCGGCAGGCCAAGGGGTTTCTGACCCTTGATGCCGACGGCAAGACGGTCTGGAGCAAACCTGTTTCCGCCTTGCCGGAACGTCGGTATCTGATCCCGCTCGAGTCGTATTTTGCTGAACAGACGGGCGTGTTTTCGGTAGGATTTTCCGACGCACAGGAGGCGTAGGAAATTCCGCATAAAGGAGGCGAAGCATGAAACAACTTCCGTTGACTGCACGGGTCGTGATTATCGGCGGCGGCATCGCGGGCGCATCGGTGGCCTACCATCTGGCGCGCCTCGGCTGGCAAGACGTCGTGTTGCTGGAACGCAAGCGCCTGACCTGCGGCACGACATGGCATGCGGCCGGATTGATCGCTCAATTGCGTGCCAGCGCGAACATGACCCGTCTGGCAAAATATACGCAGGAACTGTATTTCGGACTAGAGGCGGAAACCGGCATTGCAACCGGTATCAAACGCAACGGCTCCATCAGTGTTGCGCTGACGGCGGAGCGGCGCGAAGAACTGTATCGTAACGCCTCGATGGCGCGGGCGTTCGGGGTGGACGTCGAGGAAATCTCGCCCTCCGAGGTGAAAAACCGGTATCCGCATCTGGAAACCGGCGATGTTCTGGGGGCCGTCTACCTGCCGAAAGACGGGCAGGGCGATCCTGCGAACATCACCTTTGCGCTTGCAAAAGGCGCGCGACAACGCGGCGTGCAAATTTTCGAGGATGTCAAGGTTACCGACATATTGACCCGAAGCGGGCAGGTTCGTGCGGTCGTGGCCGAACAGGAGGGCGAGGAAACAACGATCCGTTGCGATCATGTCGTCAACTGCGCCGGTATGTGGGCGCGCGAGGTTGGCGATATGGTCACCACATCGATTCCCCTACATGCGTGCGAGCATTTTTACATCGTCACAGAATCCATCCCGGATCTTGGCCGGTTGCCGGTGCTGCGGGTGCCGGACGAATGTGCGTATTACAAGGAAGATGCCGGAAAAATCCTGCTCGGGGCGTTTGAACCAAAGGCCAAGCCGTGGGGGATGGCCGGTATTCCCGCGGATTTCTGTTTCGACCAGTTGCCGGACGATTTTGACCATTTCGAGCCGATCCTGGAAAAGGCCATCACCCGTATGCC
>CAZDLV010000020.1:0-18456 GCA_964506345.1 uncultured Rhodobacterales bacterium
GAACCGCTATTGACGGCGCGGCGCAAACCGCTGATATTTCGCGATATTCACGCTGACGGCGCGGGGTTTACGGGTCACCGCCCAGGCTGATTACCGGAATCCGGACACGATCAAAGGAGAAGTGCTATGTTCAGACCAATGCAGGAGTTTCCACTTACGGTGGACCGAATTATCGATCACGCCGCCAAGTACCACGCGAAACGCCCGATAATCAGCCGCTCGATCGAGGGTCCAATTACGCAAACAAACTGGTCCGGAATCCGCGACAAGGCGCGGCGACTGTCGCAAGCACTGGTCGGGGCAGGGATACAAAAGGGTGATGTTATCGGCGTCATGGCGTGGAATACCGCCCGCCACATGGAGGTCTGGTTCGGCATTCCCGGGGCCGGCGCGGTCAATCACACCCTTAACCCGCGCCTGCATGCGGACCAGTTGGTGTATATCATCAACCACGCCGCAGACCGGTTCTTTCTGGTCGATTTCGACCTGTATCCGATCATCGCCGCCATCTGGGACCGGCTGGAAACGGTGGAAAAGCTGGTGATCATGACCGACCGCGAACACATGCCGGACGGAGCAATCCCCGAGGCCGTCTGCTATGAGGAATTCGTTGCCGAACAAGACGGGAATTTCGACTGGGTCGCTGTGGACGAAAACGATCCGTGTGGCATTTGTTACACATCCGGAACAACCGGCAAGCCGAAAGGTGTGGTTTACACCCACAGATCGAACACTTTGCACGCCATGTCCAGTGCCATACCCGATATGATCGGTCTGTCGTCGAACGACCGGATCATGCCGGTTGTGCCGCTGTTTCACGCCAACGGCTGGTCGGTCGGATACACCGCGCCGCTGGTCGGGGCCAGTATGGTCATGCCCGGGCGCGACATGACGCCGGCCGGATTATACGAAATGCTGGAAATGGGCGTCAACATGACCGCCGCGGTGCCGACGGTCTGGCTGGCGCTGCTGCAATACCTGCAGGCCAATGACCTGAAACTCTCTACGCTGAAAAAGGTGATTATCGGGGGATCCTCCTGTCCGCGCGCCGTCATCGAAGCGTTCCAGAATATTTATGGCGTGCAGGTTTTGCACGCCTGGGGCATGACCGAAATGTCGCCACTGGGAACAGTTTGCAGCTTCAAACCCGAGGTCAATGCGTTGTCGCCCGAAGCGCGCCTCGATGTTCAGGAAACCACCGGACATCCGCCGTTTTCGGTCGATCTGCGGATAACGGACGACGCGGGAAACGAGATTGCCTGGGACGGGAAAACCCCCGGCACATTGTGGGCGCGCGGTGCGGCGGTGGTGCAACGCTATCTGAAACACGACGCCGACGCGGTGGATGCCGACGGCTGGTTCGACACCGGCGATGTCGCGACGATCGACGAAAACGGCTATATGCGGATCACCGACCGGTCCAAGGATGTGATCAAGTCGGGTGGCGAGTGGATTTCGTCGATCGATCTGGAAAATGCCGCCGTCGCACACGCCGATGTTGCCGAGGCAGCCGCGGTCGGCATTCCACATCCGAAGTGGGACGAACGCCCCGTGCTGGTGGTGGTGCCGATGCCCGGAAAGACGCCGGACCCCGACGAAATTCTGGCGTTGATCGCGAAAAGCTTTGCCAAATGGCAGGTCCCTGACGATGTGGTATTTCTGCCGGAACTGCCGCACACAGCCACCGGCAAGATTTCGAAAATGGAATTGCGCGGAATTCTGGAAAAATCGGGATATAAACTGCCTTCATGACCGCACTCGACAAATACCTGCGGCTGGAATCCACCGGCCTGTGGACGGACGGACACGAAAACCGTAAACGCGAGGTCCTTGTATCGTTCGGCAACGCGACGCTGGTATTGTCGGATTTCAACGACTTGCCGCTGGCGCACTGGGCGCTGGCGGCGACCAGCCGGATTTCGATGGATGCCGGCACCGCCGTTTACACGCCGGACAGTCGCGGGTTCGAAACGCTGGAGATCGCGGACCCGCTGATGATCGAGGCCATCGCGCAGGTGTCGCGATTGCAACCCGCGCCGCCGCCCCGCCGCAAAACCGGACGCTGGATCGCGGCAGCGGTCGTTCTGGCGGCAACGGCGAGCGCGTATTATACCGCACCGGCCGCCTTGCGCACGCAAGCGGTGCGGATGACAACGCAGGACAGTGCGCGCCAGATCGGGCGCAACATGCTCGATGTTGCCGGTATCGAGGTTTGCCGCGAGCCTGCGGGCGATGCCGCGCGCGAAACGCTGGTGCAAAGACTGTTTCCGCAGGGGGAAATTCAGGTGTTGTTTGCACAAAACGCGCCGGACGGCACGTTGTTTCCCGGCGGGATTGTTGTGATCGGCGCGCCAGCCCTGATGCGTATGGAAACGCCGGAGATGCTCGCTGGATGGATACGGGAAATTGCGAAAAAACCGCCGCCCGTCGCCGAAATCATCACGCAGAGCAGCCTGCCAGATGTGATAACCTATCTTTCGAGTGGCACACTGCCCACAAGCCGCCTTTCCAGTGCCGCCGCCGGGGTTCTGGCCAGTGCTGTCACGCTGGATGCGGCATCCGAAGCGCCGACCGTATCGCCGGTTTTACGCGAACCCGACTGGCGGGCATTGCGGAAAATCTGCTTGCAATAGACGGATCAGACCACCCTGTCACGCGGCGGCTCGCCGGCAAAGTACGCCCGCAGGTTTTCCAGCGCCCGCATCCCCATCGCGTCGCGGGTCTCATGCGTCGATGACCCCATGTGCGGCAACAAAACAGCAGAGCGGCAGCGCAACAGGTCTGGATGTATTTCCGGTTCGTTTTCAAACACATCCAGACCGGCACCGGCGATAACATTTGCGGTTAACGCCGCCGCCAGCGCGGCTTCGTCGACGACTTCGCCGCGCGCGGTATTGACCAGAATAGCCGTCGGTTTCATCCGTTTCAGCCGCGCCGCATCTATCAGGTGGCGGTTATTGTCGCCCCCCGGACAATGGAGCGAAACGAAGTCGCAGGCAGGCAACAATTCGTCCAGCGATTCACATTGCCGCGCGTTGGTGGCCTTCAGGGTTTCCGACGGTATTTTCGAACGGTTATGGACGAGGATCGTCATGCCGAATCCGAAATGCGCCCGTTTGGCCATTTCCTGTCCGATACGCCCGAAACCGACAATCCCGAGGGTTTTGCCGCTTACCCGCGTCCCGATCATATGCGTGGGACGCCAGCCGTGCCAGTCGCCGGCGCGCAGTTCGCGTTCGCCCTCGGCTGTGCGACGGGCCACCATCATCAGCACCGTCATAGCGAGGTCGGCGGTGCAGGCGCTGAGCACATCGGGCGTGTTTGTGACGACAATGCCGGCCGATTGCGCCACATCGAGATCGATATGGCTGTAACCGACACCGAAGTTGGCCAGAATACGGGTGCGCGGGGTCGTGACGGCAAGGGTTTCGGCGCGCAGATCATCGGTCACCGCCACCAGAATACCGTCGAATTCACGCAACGCGCGCTGCATGGCCGGTCTGTCCAGCGGGGTATCGGTGGCGTTCAGGGTTACGTCAAAATCCCGCGCGGCGGCGGATTCGACCGCAGCCGGCAGTTTGCGGCTGACGAGGATTTTCGGTCGGGACATGGCTGGCTCCTGTTTTCGGAAAGTCTAGCAGGCCCCGCAGGTATTTTCACGCGTTAACTGACGCTTAAGACTCTTGCTACAGGGTTGGGGTATGGAATCGTGTCAACCGCATCCCGCCCCCCTGCCCGCGCCCGCCAGCATGGCGGAGCGTATCGAGTGGTTGCAACTGTACCGGTCACGCCGGGTCGGTCCGGTGACGTTCCTGCGGTTGATGCGCGAATACGGATCAAGTGGCGCAGCACTTGCGGGTTTGCCAAAAATCGCACGCGATGCGGGCGTGCGTGACTACGCGGTGTTTGCACATCGCGATGCTGCCGGCGAAATGCAGGCCGGACTGGACGCCGGTGCGCAATTGCTTTGTCTGGGCGACCCCGCCTATCCGCCCTTGCTGGCGACGATTCCGGATCCGCCGCCGGTGCTTTGGGCATTGGGGAATATCGACCTTGGCACGCGGGCAGCCGTTGCGATGGTCGGGGCACGCAACGCTTCGTCCCTGGGGTTGCGTATGGCGACGCGATTGTCGGCAGGTGTGTCGAAACGCGGTTTTGTCGTCGTGTCGGGAATGGCGCGCGGGATTGATGCGGCGGCGCACATGGCAGGGATATCTGGCGGAACGATTGCCGTGCAGGCCGGCGGGGTGGATGTGGTTTACCCGCGCGAAAACGCCGGACTGGCACAGGAAATCACACGCCACGGCCTGCACCTGTCGGAAATGCCGGTCGGGTTGGTGCCGCAAGCGCGCCATTTTCCGCGCCGGAACCGGATCATCGCGGGCATTGCCAGAGCGCTTGTGGTGATTGAAGGGGCCAGCCGCTCCGGTAGTCTTATCACGGCGAAGGATGCGCTCGATCAGGGGCGCGAGGTGATGGCGGTTCCTGGAAACCCGCTGGACGGGCGCGCGGCGGGATGCAATATGCTGATCCGCGACGGCGCGACACTGGTCCGGTCGGCCGATGATATTTGTGTGCCGCTAAAGGTAGACGGCGCCATACGTCGCGGGCGTGCGCCCCCTGCTGACCCGCAAAGCCCGCCGGCGACAGCGGGGGACTTGACCCGAACGATTCTGGCGCTTCTCGGTCCGAACCCCGTGCAGGAGGATGTGTTGATTCAACAGACCCGACGACCGGCCAATCAGGTTCTGGCGACACTGGTCGATCTGGAACTGGCCTGCAAAATCGAGCGAAGCGAAGGCGGCAGTGTGTCATTGGCCGGACAGGGGCAAGGCGTGTGAATTCACATATTTGCCAACCAGTTTTGAACAATTGCCTGTTCCTGCCGGTGCGCCTTGCGCGCCCAGAGACGCGCACCACGGGGATTTTCGCGCGCGGCCGCAGGGATAGCGGCCCGCGCGGGCAAATCAGCCGCGAAAATCGCAAACGTATAGGTCTGGCCGCCCTTTTCCAGATACCCGGCCAGAGCGCGTGTGAAATTAAGGCTGCCGGTTTTGGCAAAAACGTTGCCGCTCGCGGACGGCACGATATCGCCGTTCCGGTCCAGCAACTTGAAAGGCTTCAATTCTCCGCTCAAGCCGGTTTTTGCCTGCGGTGTGGCCAACAGCATGGCCAGTTGGCGCGGCGAAATATGCACGCGATCGGTCAAACCCGAATGGTTGATAAACCCGAGATTGGCCGCGCCGAGGTTATCACCCGCCCACCGGTCCATGATCTGCGAGGATGCCAACAAGGTTTGCGGATCCTGCCCCAACGCCCGTGACGCCGTCAAACCGAGGCATTCGGCCGTCATGTTGTTGGAATATTTCAACAGCCAGCGGATAACCTCGCGCAGGGGTTTGCTATCGAAACGGGCGATTTCGCGGACGGCGGCAGGCGTTGTTTTACGCTGGTGCGCCGGCAGGGCGAGGCCGGCGGCGGACGCCAGCGTGCGAAAAACATCGCCGCAGTAATCCGCCGGTTGCCGCACCGGCAGCCAGCGACCACCTTTTTTGCCCAGCGCGGAACGCGCCACCGACCAGCGGTCGTGGCCGCCCACGTTGCGATAGACAAACACCGGCGCGCGCCGCGATGACGCCTCGATCGTGATCCAGTTGACGGACGGGCGGTTTTCCTCGGCCCGGGCATCGAGCGTCAGGCGGTAGTCATCACCGGTTTTTTCCCATTCGAAGTAGACGCGGTTAAAGTTGAGGTTCAACCCGCTTATTGCCGCGTTATAGCCCAGATAGTCCGGCTGGCTGGCGTCGATTTGCGGGATATCCGGCAAAGCGGCGGCGTCGACATAATACCGGCCGGTAATCCCGCGGATACCCTGCGCCGTCAATTGCGAAACCAGAAGGGCGAGTTCGTCGGAATCAAGCGCCGGATCGCCGCCGCCAACCAGATACAAATCACCCTGAATCATGCCGTCTTTCACCGGTCCCGACGCAAAAACCCGTGTGGAAAACCGGTAATCCGCGCCAAGAACCGACCTTGCATATAGCGCGGTAACGGTCTTGGTTACCGAGGCGGGTGGTAAACGAATGTCGGCCTGATAGGAATCAATCACAACATTGCGCCCGTCCAGCAACACAAACCCCGTCACCGCCGCCAGCGCAGGATCGAGGCGGCGACTGCTGGCGCTGGCCAATTCGGCAATCCGCGCAGGGTTTCGCAACAGCGGGCGCACCGCGGTGACAGGGGGACCGGCGAAACCGGCGGCGGGAAATGTCGCCAGCAAACCCGCCAGAAAATTGCGCCGGTCCATTGTCATCGCGGCCATCCCCCCCCCGCCCGAATGTCGCTGGACGAAACATCGAGGGTCGGCCCGTCAAGCAAACACCATGCCGGCGCGGGGCGGCGGGCCAGCGATCCGGACCCGGCCACCGGCACGCGTGCGAAACTGTATTTTATCGCCATAACCGAGCGGCTGGCCTTGACGAATTCGCCCGGGCGCGAGGTCACCCCGACCGGAACATTTTCCATGATCCAGTTCCAGCGCTGCCATTTGTGAAAATGCACCATATTGTCGGCCCCCATCAGCCAGACAAAATCGGCATCGGGATACCGCGCCAGCACCGCCGCGAGCGTGTCGGCGGTGTATCGGGTGCCGAGGCGCGTCTCGATATCCGTGATTTCCACCCTGGGGTGTTGCATGATTTTTCGCGCCGCCGACATGCGCTGTTCCACCGGTGCCGGCCCGTCGGCCTTTAGCGGATTTCCCGGTGAAACCAGCCACCACACCCGATCCAGACCGAAGCGACGCAACGCCTGTTTCGTAATATGCACATGCCCCGCATGCGGCGGATCGAACGACCCGCCCAGCAGCCCGATTTTCATACCCGGCGCGGCGCTTGGAAATCCTGACAACTGCTGACCGTCCCTTTCTTTTTTCCCAATCTTTCGCCTGACGCCGCCGGAGTCAACGCAAGACACGTTGCGCCATCCCCGACTCTTGGCTAAAACCGCGCAAACCGCTTTTCTTTGACCGCGAGGACGCAACATGGCTTCTTATCAATACGTTTACCATATGGAAGGGGTCTCCAAGGCTTATCCGGGGGGTAAAAAACTGTTCGAGAACATCCATTTGTCATTTCTTCCCGGCGTAAAAATCGGTGTGGTCGGGGCAAACGGCGCCGGTAAATCCACCCTGATGAAAATCATGGCCGGTATGGACAAGGATTTTCAGGGCGAGGCATGGGCGGCCAAAGGGGCCAAAGTCGGTTATCTGCCACAGGAACCGCGTCTGGACGAAACACTGAATGTGCGCGAAAATGTCATGCTGGGGGTGGCCGAAAAGAAGGCCAGGCTGGACCGGTTCAACGAGGTTGCAATGGAGGTCGCCGATAATTATTCCGACGAACTGATGGAGGAAATGACCGCCCTTCAGGATGAAATCGACGCTGCCAACCTGTGGGATCTGGACAGCCAGATCGACGTCGCGATGGAGGCCCTGCGGTGTCCGCCCGACGACGCTGACGTCAAAACCCTGTCGGGCGGCGAAGCGCGCCGTGTGGCGCTGTGCAAACTTTTGCTCGAATCGCCGGATATGTTGTTGCTGGATGAGCCAACCAACCATCTGGATGCTGAAACCATCGCGTGGTTGCAGAAGCATCTTATTGAATACAAAGGGACAATTTTGATCGTCACGCATGATCGCTATTTCCTGGACGATATCACCAGCTGGATTCTGGAACTGGATCGCGGCCGCGGAATTCCGTACGAGGGCAACTATTCCGCGTGGCTGGAACAGAAAGCCAAACGGTTGGCGCAAGAATCGCGCGAAGACAAAACCCGCCAGAAAACGCTGGAACGCGAGCTGGAATGGATGCGCCAGTCGCCCAAGGCGCGGCAGGCAAAATCCAAGGCCCGCATCAATTCCTATAACGAAATGGCGGCGCAATCCGAACGCGATAAAGTGGGCCGCGCACAGATTATCATTCCCAACGGTCCGCGTCTGGGGGGAAAGGTGATCGAGGTCGAAAACCTGTCCAAGGGGTTTGGTGACAATCTGTTGATCGACAATCTGTCCTTTGCCTTGCCGCCCGGCGGCATCGTCGGGGTGATCGGCCCGAACGGCGCCGGTAAAACCACCCTGTTCCGCATGTTGACCGGTCAGGAAACCCCCGACGCCGGCACCGTCGAATTCGGCGACACGGTCAAGTTGTCGTATGTGGACCAGTCGCGCGGTGCGCTGGATGACAGCAAAACGGTGTGGGACGAAATCTCGGACGGGCTGGATGTGATCACGCTGGGGGATGCCGAGGTGAACTCGCGCGCCTATGTCGGGGCGTTCAATTTCAAAGGTGGCGACCAGCAGAAAAAAATCGGGCTGCTGTCGGGCGGCGAACGCAACCGGGTGCATCTGGCGAAATTGCTGCGCGAGGGTGGCAATGTGCTGTTGCTGGATGAACCGACCAACGATCTGGACGTGGAAACCTTGCGCGCATTAGAGGACGCGTTGACCGATTTTGCCGGTTGCGCGGTGATTATTTCGCACGACCGGTTTTTTCTGGACCGGCTGTGTACGCACATGCTGGCCTTCGAGGGTGACAGCCATGTGGAGTGGTTCGAGGGCAATTTCGAGGACTACGAAGCCGACAAAATCCGCCGCCTTGGACCGGACGCAGTCGATCCCAAACGGGTGAAATACAAGAAATTCACACGGTAAAAGCCAGTACATCGCACCGCGCGGGCAGTTTCACCCGCCCGGTGCGACCGGTTTGCCCCACAAATCATACTCGCTCGCCTCGTCCACCTCGACCGTCACGATATCCCCGACAGTCAGCCCCTCGAACCCTTCGTCGATAAACAGGTTTCCGTCGATCTCGGGTGCGTCGGCCTTGGTCCGGCAGGTCGCGCCGTCGGCGTCGATTTCATCCACGATCACGTCCAGTGTCTGCCCGACTTTCGCCGCCAGCTTTGCCTCGGAAATCGCTTGCGATTTTGCCATGAAACGATCCCAGCGTTCCTGTTTGAGCGGTTCCGGCACATGGTCCGGCGCGTCGTTGGACCGCGCACCCGCCACGTTTTCGTATTTGAAACAGCCGACGCGATCCAGTTGCGCCTCGTCCAGCCAGTCCAGCAGATGTTCGAATTCGGCCTCTGTCTCGCCCGGATAGCCGACGATAAAGGTCGAGCGCAGGGTGATGTCGGGGCAGACGGCGCGCCAGCGGGCGATCTCGTCCAGCGTTTTTGCGCTTGCGGCGGGGCGCGCCATGCGTTTCAGCACGTCGGGGTGCGAATGCTGGAACGGAATGTCCAGATAGGGCAGCACCAGCCCGTCGGCCATCAGCGGAATCAGGTCGCGCACATGCGGATACGGATAGACATAGTGCAGCCGCACCCACGCGTCCAAGCCACCGAGTTCGCGCGCCAGATCGGTGATATGCGAGCGCACCTCGCCGCCGTTCCACGGGTTCAGATCATGTTTGCGGTCCAGACCGTAGGCCGAGGTGTCCTGCGAGATCACCAGCAATTCCCGCACGCCTGCCTCCACCAGTTTTGCGGCCTCGCGCAGAATCGCGTGCGCCGGACGCGAAACCAGACGGCCGCGCATGTCGGGAATGATGCAGAACTTGCACTTGTGATTGCAGCCTTCGGAAATTTTCAGATAGCTGAAATGGCGGGGCGTCAGCGAAACACCGGTGGCCGGCAGCAAATCGACGAAAGGGTCGGGTGACGGCGGCACCGCCTGATGCACCGCGTCCAGCACCTGTTCATACTGGTGCGGGCCGGTAACAGCCAACACCGAGGGGTGCGCGCCGGTTATAAACCCGGGCTCGGCCCCCAGACAACCGGTCACGATCACCCGCCCGTTTTCATGCAGGGCCTCGCCGATGGCCTCGAGACTTTCGGCCTTGGCGCTGTCGAGGAACCCGCAGGTGTTGACGATAACCGCATCGGCATTTTTGTAGTCGGGCGATATCGCATACCCTTCGGCGCGCAAGCGGGTCAGGATGCGTTCGCTATCTACCAATGCTTTGGGGCAGCCGAGCGAAACCATGCCGATTTTCGGCTGCCCGTCGCGGGCCGGTTCCGAAATACGCAAACGCGGGGCGAGGTCGGGGCGCAAATCTGGCGGGTTTTGTGTCATGCCAGCCATATAGGATATGTTGGAGCGCAAGGGAAACAAAGAATCGTGACGCCGCCGGACAAGCGAATATCAGGCGGCGTCCGCGTAAAAGCTGACCCGGTTACGACCGGAGGTTTTTGATTTGTACAAAGCCTGGTCGGCATGTTTTATGACGACCTCGGCGTCGGTATCACGGGCAGACCCGATGGCAACGCCGATGCTGACGGTGATGTCGATCTGCCCGCCGTTATCCATCCGGAAAGGGCTGTTGTCGATAATTTTCCGCAAACGTTCGGCCGCCATTTCCGCATCCGCCGGCCGGGTGTCGGGCATGACGATCAGGAATTCCTCGCCGCCAAGACGCGCAACAAGGTCGATGCCGCGAAGGTTTTCCTGCAAACGTCGCGCAAATTCTTTCAGAACGCTGTCGCCTGCGTCGTGGCCATAGGTGTCGTTAACCGACTTGAACCGGTCCAGATCCATCATCATGACAACATACGGCAGACCGGATTCCTGTGAACGCTCGATAGTGCGAACAATGTGCCGGGTCACGTAGCGGCGGTTATACAGGCCGGTCAACGGATCGATGACTGCCATACGCAGACTGTCGCGCATGCTGGACCTGAGCCGGTCGGAATATTTTTTTCGCCGCATTTGCGAACGCAGGCGCGCTGCCATTTCGTTGGCGTCGAAGGGCGCGCAGATATAGTCGCTGGCGCCGAGGTCGAGCGCCTTGGCCGCTGTTTCCAGTTTGCCGTCCTCGACCACCAGCAGAATGGCGGACTGGCGGGTCCCCGGATTGGCGTGAAGAGTCGATACCAGCCGCAACCCGTCATCACCACCAACCAGATTTTGCGTAATGATAAAGGCGTCGGGCGGGGACTGTGCGGCAAGGTCCAGCACATCCTTTTCACGCGCGGCAACAGTGACGGTGAAGGGAAACCGCGACGCAATACAGGCGCGCCAGTGATCGCTGCGTTCAGAGGTGCCGGTAACCAGAACCACGCTGCCGTCCTGGTCGGCATCAAAGTCATAGGTTTCGACAAGGTCGCTTAGCCCCAGCTCCTGCGACGTTGCCTCGCGCAGTTTCAATTCGTCAAACATCATTTTCACACGCAACAGGTTTCGCACACGCGCAAACAGGGTTACATCGTTGATAGGTTTGTTCAGAAAGTCGTCCGCCCCCGCCTCCAACCCGCGAATGCGTTCTTCGTGCCGGTTGGCGGCGGTGACCATAACGACGGGAATATGCGCGGTGCGCGGGTCGGCTTTCAGCGTGCGGCACACGTCGTAGCCGTCGATATCGGGCATCATAACGTCCAGAAGGATAATATCCGGCAGTTCGCGCCGCGCCATGGAAACGGCTTTTTCGCCGCCGTCGGCCAACAGGACATCAAAGTATGCCGCAGACAGTTTTGCTTGTAATATCAATCTGTTGGTTGCTATATCATCCACTACCAATATACGCCCCGACATGATTGCTCCTATAAAGTACACCGGAATATTCTTGGCAGTGAACACGAAAGGTCTTAACCAAGTGTTACTATTTGCGGAGAACCCCGAATGAATCGAGACATGGCCGAGGTACTCGGCATCAAGGCGCTGGGCTGGCTTGCCGAAAACGAGGAACATCTTTTGCGATTTCTGGGCATGACCGGCAGCGATCCCGCCGAACTGCGCACCCGCGCGCAAGATCCCGAGTTTCTGGGGTTCGTGCTGGATTTTCTGCTAAGCGACGACCGGATTATTCTGGCATTTTGCGACGACACCGGCATCGGCCCCGAAACCCCGATGCAGGCGCGCGCCGCATTGCCCGGTGGCGCGTTGCCGAACTGGACCTAGGACATAGACCCGGGGCCGGATAGCGCATATTCTGTGCCGACACTGGCACGAAAAACGACATAGAGGGACGCGCAGGTGCAAAAGGCGATCAAGGGACTGCTATTTGACAAGGACGGAACTCTGTTCGATTTTCACGCCACCTGGGGAGCGTGGTGCGCGCGGTTTATCGACGAACTTTCCGGCGGTGATCCGGCGGTATTCACGGCGTTGGCACAGGCACTGGAATACGATTCCGACACCGAAAAATTCTTGCCCGGCAGTTTCGTCGTAACCGATTCCATGGACACCGTCATTGCCGCAGTGCATCGGGTGATGCCGGACAGGAATGCGGGTGAAATTTTTGATTTCGTGTGCAAAACCACCTGCGAGGCGCCGCAGCAGCCGGTCGTGCCGCTCGAACCGCTGTTCACCGGCCTGCGCGGGCGCGGCTATAAGATCGGCATCGCCACCAACGACAACGCGGTGCCGGCCCGCGCCCACCTGCAACAGGCCGGCGTGCTGGAAATCTTCGACCATATCGTCGCCTGCGATTCCGGTTTCGGCGCCAAGCCCGAGCCCGGAATGCTCTGGTCCTTCAGCGACGCCATGGCGCTTGACCCTGCCGAGGTGGCGATGATCGGCGACTCGGTGCATGATCTCAAGGCGGGGCGCGCGGCGGGGATGGTCACCGTCGGCGTCACCACCGGAGTCGTCGGGGCCGATACCCTCGCCCCCTATGCCGATGTAATTTTGCCCGACATCGGCCATATCCCCGCGTGGCTCGATGCCTGATCCCGTCAAAACCCTGCGCCGCGGCTGGACCACCGGCACCTGCGCCGCCGCCGCGGCCAAGGCCGCCGTCTCGGCGCTGGAGGGGCTGGGATTCCCCGATCCCGTCATCGTCACCCTGCCGCGCGGCGAAACCCCGTCCTTCGCCCTTGCGGAGCGCAAAATCGGCGAAAACTGGGCCGAGGCCGCCATCGTCAAGGACGCCGGCGACGACCCCGACGTCACCCACCACGCCACCATCCGCACCCGGGTCGCGCGCGGCGCGGCGGGGCAGGGGCTGCGCTTTCACGCGGGCGCGGGCGTCGGCACCGTCACCAGACCGGGCCTGCCGCTGGCGGTGGGCGAACCGGCCATCAACCCGGTGCCGCGCCTGATGATAGACCAGGCCATATCGGATGTGCTGGGGCAAACCGGCGGCGCGGCGGACCTCGATGTAACGGTTTCCATCGACAACGGCGAGGAACTGGCAAAACAGACATGGAACGGCCGCCTCGGCATCGTCGGCGGGCTGTCGATCCTCGGCACCACCGGCATCGTGCGGCCGTTTTCCTGCTCCGCCTGGATCGCCTCGATCCATCGCGGCATCGACGTGGCCCGCGCCAGCGGCACGCCGCATGTGATCGCCGCCACCGGCGCGACCTCGGAGAAAGCCGCCCGCGACCTTTACGGTCTGGACGAAACCGCCTGCCTCGACATGGGCGATTTCGCCGGCGGAGTCCTCAAATACCTGCGCCGCCACCCGATCCCGCGCCTGACGCTGGCGGGCGGTCCGGCGAAACTGGCAAAACTGGGACAGGGGGCCGTGGACCTGCACTCCGGCCGCTCGCAGGTGGATTTCGCGACACTCGCCGCATGGGCCGGAACCGCCGGTTGCGACCCCGCGCCCGTGGCCACAGCCAACACGGTGCTGGAGGCCCTGACCCTCTGCCCGCCCCTCGCCGCCACCATCGCGCAACACGCCCGCACACAGGCGCTCGCCCTGCTGCAAGGCGCCCCCGTGGCGGTGGAGGTCATGGTCGTGGACCGCAGCGGCAGCATCCTCGCGCAGGAGGGCACCGCGTGATCCTGATCCTCGGCGGCACCGGCGAGGCGCACCGGCTGGCCAGCGCGCTGGAGCGCCCCTTTACCCTGTCGCTCGCCGGTGCCACCCGCCGCCCGCAGCCGCGCCCCTATCCGCTGCGCAGCGGCGGCTTCGGCGGGGCCGAGGGGCTGGCGGCCTGTCTGCGCGCCGAAAATATCGCGGCCCTGATCGACGCGACCCACCCCTTCGCCGCCCGTATCAGCCGCAACGCCGTGGCCGCCGCCCGCGCCACCGCCACCCCGCTGCTGCGCCTTGAACGTCCCGCATGGGAACCACAGCCGGACTGGCATGTCGTGCCCGACATCGCCACCGCCGCCAGCGCCCTGCCGCCACAGGCCCGCGCCTTCCTGACCGTCGGCAGCCGGCACCTCGCCCCCTTCGCCGCGCGCAAGGACATCTGGTGCCTGACCCGCGCCATCGAACCGCCCGCACAGCCGCCCCGTGGCGAGGTCCTGCTGCAACGCCCGCCCTTCACCCCCGCCGCCGAAACCGCCCTGATGCGGCACCACGCCATCACCCACCTCGTCAGCAAAAACGCCGGCGGCGCACAAACGCGGGCCAAGCTGGACGCGGCGGCGGCCCTCGCCCTGCCGGTCATCATGGTCGCACGCCCCGAATTGCCGTTGGCAGAAACCGCCGGCACGATTAAGGATGCGCTGGAATGGATTCGGCACAATGCCGGACGACAGGGGAAATAGAATGACCACAATCACCGTCTGCGACACCTGCAACTATGCGCCCGATCAAAAAATGCTGGACGACAAAACCGGCGGAGAGATCCTCGCCGGCCACGTCGAGCGCCTCGCCGCCGACAAGGGTATCGAGGTCCGCCGCATCTCCTGCCTCATGGGCTGCGAGCGCCACTGCAACGTCGCGATTCAGGACGCGGGCAAGCTGACCTACGTTCTGGGCAAATTCACCCCCGACGCCGACAGCGCCGCCGCCATCGTCGAATACGCCGAGCGCCATCGCGAAAGCGAAACCGGACAGGTCCCGTTCAAACAATGGCCGCAGGGCGTCAAGGGCCACTTCGTGGCACGGGTGCCGTCGGTATAAGCCCCACGGCCTGTTGCTGCCCTTTCCCGTCAATGCGGCCGGTGCTATCCTGTCCTTCCCCGAAACCCGCAGGCCGCCCATGCTGATCCTCTTCAACAAACCCTACGGCGTGCTGTCGCAATTCACCGACAAGGGCACGGCGGGTTCCGGACGTCCGACGCTCTCGGATTTTATCGACGTGCCGGATGTCTATGCGGCAGGGCGGCTCGACAAGGATTCCGAGGGGCTGCTGGTGCTGACCGACGACGGCGCGCTGCAACACCGGATTGCCGACCCGCGCCACAAGGCCCCGAAAACCTACTGGGTGCAGGTGGAGGGCGAACCGGACGCCGCCGCTCTCGAAACCCTGCGCAGCGGTGTGCGGCTGAAGGACGGCATGACCCGCCCCGCCCGTGTCCGCCGCATCCCCGCGCCGCCAACCCTCTGGCCCCGCACTCCGCCGGTGCGTTTCCGCAAGACGGTCCCCGATTGCTGGCTGGAACTGACCATAACCGAGGGCCGCAACCGTCAGGTCCGCCGCATGACCGCCGCCACCGGCCACCCGACCCTGCGCCTGATCCGCTATGCCGTCGGCGACTGGACGCTGGACGGGCTGGCCAGCGGCGAATGGCGCAAGGCGTAGCCTGCGCGACGCATTTGCCCCTAGACTCTCTCCCCCCCGATGCGGTTAATACCGGCCAGAGTTTCAGGAGCATCCCATGGCCGCAAAAATCCCCGCCACTGTCATCACCGGCTTTCTCGGCGCCGGTAAAACCACCCTCGTCCAGCACCTGCTGGCCAATGCCAACGGCAAGCGCATCGCCCTGATCGTCAACGAGTTCGGCGACCTCGGCATCGACGGCGATCTGGTCAAGGGCTGCGGCATCGAGGGTTGCGAGGACGACGACGTGCTGGAGCTGTCCAACGGCTGCATCTGCTGCACTGTCGCCGACGAGTTCATTCCGGCGATGGAAAAACTGTTGCAACGCGACAATCCCCCCGACCATATCGTGATCGAGACCTCGGGCCTCGCCCTGCCGCAACCGCTGGTGCGCGCCTTCAACTGGCCGGAAATCCGCAACCGCGTGACCGTGGACGGCGTGGTCACCGTGGTGGATTCCGAGGCCATGGCCCGCGGCCAGTTCGCCCATGACGAGGCCGCCATCGACGCGCAGCGCGCCGGTGACGACATGCTGGACCACGAAACGCCCCTGTCGGAGCTGTTCGACGACCAGCTTGCCTGCGCCGACATGATCATCCTCAACAAGCTCGACCTTCTGGCCGAAGGGCAGGCGGCGGCTCTGGAGGCCGACCTGCGCAAGGGCACCCGCGCCGGCGTGCATTTCGTGCATGCCGAAATGGGCCGCGTCAGCCCGCAAACCCTGCTCGGCCTCGGCATCGGGGCGGAGGACGACCTCGACGCGCGGCACGAGGTCCATCACCACCACGACCATGACGACGATCACGGCGACGACCATCATCACCATCACGACCACGGCCATGACGAATTCGAGACCTTCCAGATCACCCTGCCGCCGGTTTCGGATGTTGCGGCATTTACCGAAACCGTGGCGCAGGCGATTCGCGACAACGCGATCCTGCGGCTGAAAGGTTTCGCAGAGGTTAACGGCAAACCCATGCGGCTGGTGATACAGGCGGTCGGCCCGCGCGTGGACAGCTATTTCGATCGTCCGCTGACGGCAGGGGAAAAGGGCAAAACCCGCCTTGTGGTCATCGGAGAGAGCGGCCTAGACCGCGAACGCATCCTCGCCGCGCTGGCCGGATGAGCGGCGGGGGCGCATAGATGCACCTGCTGCAAGCCCAGCCCGGCGAGATCGCCGACGGCAGCGAGCCGGTGGACCTCGGCCAGACGCCGGCCGATGTGATCGTGATCAGCGCCGCCGACACGGAAATCGCCGCGCTCTCCGCCGCCTACGGCGAGATCGGCGACGGGCCGCGAAGCCTGCGGCTGGCGAGCCTCGGGCATTTCGGGCATCCGTTTACCATTGATAAATATCTGGATGATACGGCTGAAAAATCCCGTCTGGTTATCCTGCGCATTCTGGGGGGGCAGGCCTATTGGCCCTACGGTCTGGAACAGTTCGCCATCCGCCTGCGCGCGGCGGGGGTGACGCTGGTCGCCCTGCCCGGCGACGACAAACCGGAGGAGGCATTGCGCCGCCTGTCCACGGTCGGGGATGCGGATTACGACGCGCTCTGGGCCTATCTGGTCGAGGGCGGGCCGGAAAACGCCGCCAATTTCCTGCGCTACGCCCGCGCCATGCTGGACGATGGCGCGCGGCCCGCGGCGGCGAAAACCCTGCTGCGCGCCGGTCTCTACTGGCCCGGTGCGGCGGATATATCGCTGGACGATCTGCGCGCGGACCACTGGGTCGAGGGGCGGCCGGTCGCCGCGCTGGTATTCTATCGCGCGCTGGTGCAGGGCGCGGGGCTGCATCCGGTCAACCGGCTGGTGAAACAGCTGGCGCGGCAGGGCCTCAACCCGCTGCCGGTGTTTGTCGCCAGCCTCAAGGACGCCGTGTCCGCCGCCACGCTGGCGCAACTGTTCGAACAGGCGCCGCCCGCCGTGGTGCTGAACGGCACCAGCTTCGCGGTGTCCTCGCCACAATCCGGCGCGGCGGAAAACCCGCCGACGCCGCTGGACGCCACCGGTGCGCCGACCTTCCAGATCGTTTTTGCTGCCGGAACCGAGGAAGCATGGGAAAACGGCACCGCCGGTCTGTCGGCCCGCGACATCGCCATGAACGTCAGCCTGCCGGAACTGGACGGCCGTATCCTGACCCGCGCCGTCAGCTTCAAGGGCGAGGCCTATTTTGACGAGGCCACAGAGTGCCGCGTGTCCAGCTACCGCGCCCACGGCGGGCGCATCGCATTCGTTGCCGAACTGGCCGCCAACTGGGCGCGCCTCGGCGCCACCCCGCGTGCGGACCGCCGTGTGGCGCTGGTGCTGGCGAATTATCCCAACAAGGACGGACGGCTGGCGAATGGAGTCGGTCTCGACACCCCCGCCGCCACGGTGGACACGCTGCACGCCCTTGCCGCCGCCGGTTACACCACCCGCGACCTGCCCGCCGATTCCGCCGACCTGATGGCGCGCATCCAGGCCGGCCCGACCAACTGGCTGCCGGATCGCGCCGTCAGAACCGGCGGCGAGCGCCTGTCGATGGCCGATTACCAGATCGACTACGGCCAGCTGCCCGCCGCCACCCGCGCGGCGATCGAGGATCGCTGGGGCGCCCCCGAACAGGACCCGTTTTTCACCGCCGGAGAGGTCGATTGCGGGCATTTCGCCCTGTCGATCCTGCATTTCGGCAACGTGGTCGTCGGCCTGCAACCGGCGCGCGGCTACAACATCGACCCGACCGACAGCTACCATTCGCCCGACCTCGTGCCGCCGCACAACTACCTTGCGTTCTATTTCTGGCTGCGCCACCAGTTCCGCGCCAATGCCATCGTGCATATGGGCAAACACGGCAATCTGGAATGGCTGCCGGGCAAGGCGCTGGCCCTGTCCAACGAGTGTTTCCCCGAGGTCGCCCTCGGCCCCACGCCGCATTTCTATCCGTTCATCGTCAACGACCCGGGCGAGGGGACG
>CAZDLV010000021.1:0-18358 GCA_964506345.1 uncultured Rhodobacterales bacterium
GCATGGCCCACATGCAGCGCGCCGGTCACATTGGGCGGCGGAATCATGATGGTAAACGTCTCGTCACGGGACTTGTTCGCCCCCGCACGAAAGGCCCCCGCCGCCTCCCATTTCGCATAAATTCCGGCCTCGGCGGCGCTTGCATCAAAATTCTTTTCCATAGCCATCGGTCTATCCTGTATATCGGTTCCGGCCTGTCATACAGGCGCAAGCGCCCAAGGAAAAGACCCTACAACGATCTGTCGAATTTCGTGGACAGATGGATCAGGCTCTCGGACGAACGCACCCCGTCAATCGCGCCGATCCCGTCAAGGATTTCATCCAGATTCGCCGTATTGGCCGTCGCCAGTTGCAGGATCATGTCGAATCGCCCCGACGACGTATGCACCGCCTCGACCGCCGGGATGGCTTTCAGGCGTTGCAGGATCATCGGCCCCTTGCGCGGCTCGAACTGCACCAGAACCGTCGCCCGGATCCGCCCCAGCCGCACCGCATCGCCCAGCTTGACCGTGTAACCGGCAATGACGCCACAGCGCTCCAGCCGTTCCATCCGCGCCTGCACGGTGGTGCGCGCCATTCCCAGCTGCCGTGCCAGCGACGAAATCGGCAATCGCGCATTCACCGCCAGTGCATTTACCAATCGTGCATCCGCATCATCCATACAAATCGCCCGAATTTTCGTGATAATTGCGCTTATTATACACAAATCGCCCGAATTGACGAGTGAATTTGACAGAAAACCCCGCGATCATCGAAAAAAACGGGGAGTCGATCATGAATATTTCCGCTGATATCCGCAGCACACCACAAGAATATCTGACAACCCGCCAGCCGGACGCGCCGGTGCATTTTTTCGCCCCTGCGGCGCTGCACCGCCGCGCCCGCCGTTTTCTGGACGGGTTCGGCGGGCTGACCAGCTTCGCGGTCAAGGCCAACCCCGATCCGGCGGTTCTGTCCAATCTGGCCCGCGCCGGCGTGCGCGCCTTCGACGTCGCCTCGCCCGCCGAAATCCGCCTTGTGCGTGACCTCGTGCCGGACGCGACGCTTCATTACCACAACCCCGTGCGCTCGGAACAGGAATGCGCTTTTGCGTGGACCGCCGGCGTGCGGGCCTTTTCCATCGACAGCTTCGCCGGTCTGGAAAAACTGGCCCGCCTTGGCGATGCCGCAAAAATAGAGGTCTCGGTTCGCCTGAAACTGCCCGTGGGCGGCGCCGCCTATGATTTCGGCGACAAATTCGGTGCTGACCCGGAACAGGCCGAACAGTTGCTCCGCGCCGTGCGCGACGCCGGTTTCGTCGCCTCGATGACCTTCCACCCCGGCACACAATGCACAGACCCGCGCGCATGGGACACCTACATCACCGCCGCCGCCGGCATTTCCGGCCGCGCCGGCGTTCGCCTGCACCGCCTGAACGTCGGCGGCGGGTTCCCCGCGCAACTCGCCGGCCCCGCCCCCGATCTGGAACACTTCTTCACCACGATCACAACCGCCACCAACCGCGCCTTCGCGACCCGCACACCGGCGCTGGTGTGCGAACCGGGCCGCGCCATGGTCGCCGACTCCTTCGCCCTCGCCACCCGTGTAAAAGAGGTGCGCACATCCGGCGCGCTCTACCTGAACGACGGCATCTACGGCGGCCTGTCGGAATTTCCCGTCCTGCCGCTGGCCCGCGCATTTCGTGTATTCGATGCCGTCGGGCAGGAAAAAACCGGCCCGACGCGCGCTGTCACGGTATTCGGCCCGACCTGCGACTCGCTGGACGTTCTGCCGCAAAAACTGCCCCTGCCCGTGACCATGACCGCAGGCGACTATATCGTTTTTGCCGGCATGGGGGCCTATGTCACCGGCGTCACAACCGCGTTCAACGGCTATGGCACCCTGCAACAGGTCACGGTGGTATCCCTGTAGGGCGGTGACCTATAAACCCCGCGCCGCCCTGGCGTCCCGAAAATTTGAAGGCTTTGCGATTGAAATGTCGCCCGGACAGATGCAACTATAGGGGATGAAACCACGCAAACCCATGCAACACATCGTCATCCTTGACGGAACCCTCAGCCGACTCGACGCCGGAATGGAAACCAACGCCGGCCTGCTGTATAAACTGCTGGTCGCACAGGACCGCGACGACCAGAACGTATACTACCACCCCGGCATCAACGGCACCGGCCTGTCGAAATGGATCACCGTTGCGGCCGGCGTCGGCATCAATATGATGATCTGCGCCGCCTATTCCCACATCGCCCGCCATTACCAGACCGGCGACAGGATCTATCTGTTCGGCTTCAGCCGCGGCGCCTACGCCGTGCGCTCGCTGGCCGGCATGATCGGGCGCGTCGGCCTGCTGCGCCCGCACGCCCTGTCGCACGACCGGGTGCAGCAGGCCTTCGGGCATTACAAATGCGACGACCTGACCCCGCACGCGGTGGAATTCAAACAACGCTACTGTCACATCCACACGAAAATAGAGATGGTCGGGGTCTGGGATACCGTCAAATCGCTGGGCCTGCACTATCCGGTCCTGTGCCGATTTGCCCCCATGGCGACCGAATTTCACGACGACCGCCTCGGCACCAACATCGTCAACGCATTCCAGGCGCTGGCGCTGGACGAAACCCGCACCGCCTACTCGCCGATCCTGTGGCGCCCGGTTGACGGCTGGCATGGCCACCTTGAACAACGCTGGTTCGCCGGCGCCCATGCCGACGTCGGCGGACAAGTGGAAACCTATCGGAAATCCCGCCCGCTTTCCAACATCCCGCTGGTGTGGATGCTGGAAAAATCCGCCGCCTGCGGGCTGGACCTGCCCGCCGGCTGGGCCGACCGCTTTCCCACCGACGCCACCGCGCCTATGGTCGGTTCCTTCGCCGGTCTGGGCAAACTGTTCCTGTCGCGCCGCCCGCGCCACGCCTGCCATTCGCCCTACGACGACCTGCACGAAAGCGTGCTGGAGCGGATCGAAAACCTGAAATCCTACAGGCCCAAGGCCGAAATCTGCATCCCGCACCCGACATTTGCCTGATTGCACATCGCGGCGCGGCGCGCTAGCAAAGGCCGATGGGCAACGCGATCATGATACAGGGCACCGGCTCCAATGTCGGCAAATCCATGCTGGTGGCCGGCCTGTGCCGCGCCCTGACCCGTCGCGGCCTGACCGTGCGCCCGTTCAAACCGCAAAACATGTCCAACAACGCCGCCGTCACGACGGACGGTGGCGAGATCGGCCGCGCGCAAGCCTTGCAGGCGCTGGCCTGCGGCGTGCCGGCGCACACCGACATGAACCCCGTTCTGCTGAAGCCCGAGACCGACACCGGCGCGCAGGTCATCCTGCACGGCCAGCGCCTGACCACGGTGGCGGCGCGCGACTACGCCGCCCTGAAACCGCGCCTGCTGGACGGTGTATTGCAAAGTTTCAACCGCCTGAAAGCCGCTGCCGACATCGTGCTGGTCGAGGGTGCGGGCAGCCCCGCCGAAACCAACTTGCGACGCGGCGATATCGCCAACATGGGGTTCGCCACCGCCGCCAAGGTGCCGGTAATCCTGACCGGCGATATTGACCGCGGCGGCGTCATCGCACAGATGGTCGGCACCCATGCGGTGCTTGACGACCGCGACCGCGACCTTGTCAAAGGCTTCATCATCAACAAGTTTCGCGGCGATCCTGCCCTGTTCAACGAGGGTCTGACCGAAATCGTGCAGCGCACCGGCTGGCGCTCCATCGGCGTTGCCCCGTGGTTTCCCGACGCCGCGCGCCTGCCGGCCGAGGACGCGCTCGACATCACCGGCGCGACGGGCGGGCCGCTAAAAATCGCCGTGCCGATGCTCTCGCGTATCGCCAATTTCGACGACCTGGACCCGCTGAAACTGGAACCCTCGGTGACGCTGGTGATGGTCAACCCGGGCGAGGCCATCCCCGGCGACTGCGCCCTGATCCTGTTGCCCGGCACCAAGTCCACTATCGGCGACCTCGCCTTTCTGCGCGCGCAGGGCTGGGACATCGACATCGCCGCCCACCTGCGGCGTGGCGGGCGGGTGCTGGGAATTTGCGGCGGCTACCAGATGCTCGGCAACACCCTGTCCGACCCCGACGGGATCGAGGGGGTGCCCGCCACAATCAACGGCCTGGGCCTGCTGGATATCGACACGGTGATGACACCGGACAAAACGCTGGAGTCGGTAACGGGGCGCGACCTGTCCAGCGGCGCACCGGTCAGCGGCTACGAAATCCACATCGGTGAAACCACGGGGCCGGACAGGGCGCGCGCCTGGCTGGAAATCGGCGGCAAGCCCGAAGGCGCGGCCAGCACCGGCGGGCAGGTCGCGGGCTGCTATATCCACGGGCTGTTCGCCTCGGACGCTTTCCGGCAGGCGTTCTTGCAAACCCTCGGCGCACCCGCCTCGGCCCTCGCATTTCAGAATACGGTCGAGGAAACCCTCGACGCGCTCGCCGACCATCTGGAAGCCCACCTCGACGTGCAGACGATCCTCGATCTGGCGCGCTAATACCCCGCCTTGCGGTCCACAACATGCACAAACGGCTGCCCCGCCTCGCCGCGCGCGATATTGTCGGCAATGGTGCGCGCCGCGCTTTCGGGGCGGGTTTCCGAGGCAATATGCGGCGTCACCGTCACCTTGGGATGCGCCCAGAACGGATGTTCCGGCGGCAAGGGTTCCTGCCGGAAAACATCCAGCGTCGCATGGCCCAGATGCCCGGAATCCAGCGCCGCCAGCAGCGCATCATCGTCAATCAGCGTGCCGCGCCCGGGGTTGATCACCACCGCCCCTTTTGGCAACATCGCCAGCGTTTCACCGTTCAGCACATCGCGCGTCGCCGCCGTATCGGGTAACAGCAGCACCAGAATTTCCGAGTGTCCCAGAATTTCCCGCAAACCCGCTGCACCGGAAAACGTCGGGAATTCCATATCCTTGGCGCTGCGGCTCCAGCCCGCCACGTCGAAACCCAGCCCCGCCAACGCCCGCGCACAGGCCGCGCCCAGCGCCCCCAGCCCCAGAAAACCCACCTTGCGATCCCGCGCCAGCGGCGGCACGATACCGTTGCGCCAAACGCCGTCCTGATGGCAGATATGCGCATCCATCCCCAGATGATGCCGCAAAACATGACCCGAGACCCATTCCACCATCCCCCCGGTCAGCCCCGCATCCACCATCCGGCACAGCGGCACTTTGATCGTCTCGTTCCCCTCGATCCTCTCGACACCGGCCCACAGGCTCAGCACCGCCTTCAGGTTGGTAAACGGCGCGAAATCCTGCACCGGACCCATCGGGGAATAAATAACGTAATCCACGGTTTCCGGCGCATCCGTGGCGTTGACCAGTTCCACCTCCAGCCCCCTTTCGGCAAAGGCGCGCTCCAGCGGCGCGCGATACCGCTGCCGGTTTTCGGCGCGATCGGCAAACAGGGCAATGGTCATGGGCTACCTCGGTCGGTGGATATGGGCGCTCTGGATCAGCCCGAAGGCCCCCAGCAACACCAGCATAGCGGTGCCGCCATAGGACACAAGCGGCAGCGGCACGCCGACCACCGGCAACAGGCCCATCACCATCGCCATATTGACGGCAAAAAAGAAAAAGAACGTCGCCCCCAGCCCACCGGTCAGCAAGGCGCCATAGCGGTCACGGTTCCGAATGGCCGAGAACACGCAAAACAGAATGATCGCGGTATAAATCGCCAATAACGAGGCCGTGCCGACAAACCCGAATTCCTCGGCAAAGGTCGTGAAAATAAAATCGGTGTGTTTCTCGGGCAGGAAATTCAACCGGCTCTGCGGCCCCTGCATGAACCCGCGCCCCGACAGCCCGCCGGATCCCAGCGCGATCTTTGACTGCGTGATGTGATACCCCGCCCCCAGCGGGTCCAGCGCCGGATCCAGAAACGTATCGATCCGGCGATACTGGTAATCCTTCAACAACTGCCACGACGTGCCGCGCGACACAAAAACCGCAGTCACCAACCCGGCCACCGCGGCAATCGCCGCCCCGAAATACCACAGGCTGACACCGGCCAGAAACATCACGACACCGCCACCGCCGGCCAGCAAAATCGCGGTCCCCAGATCGGGCTGCAACAACACCAGCGCCATCGGCACCAGTATCAACCCCAACGGCACCATCACCCAGACGAACCGCGAAACCTTGTCCGGATCCAGCCAGTCGTAATACATCGCCAACGCCATGATCAACGCTACCTTCATCACCTCGGACGGTTGCAGCCGCATAAACCCCAGATTGATCCAGCGTTGCGCCCCCATGCCGGTGCTGCCGAAAAAATACACCACCACCAGCAACAGAACAGCCGCCAGATAGACCAAAGGGCTAAGGCGGCGCCAGAACCGGATATTGACGAAGGCAATCACGAACATGCCGACAAACCCGATAGCGAACCGGATCATCTGCGGGCGCGCCCACGGATCGAAACTGCCACCGGCCACCGAATACAACATCATGAAACCGGTCGCCGACACCGCACAAACCAGCACGACCAACGGCCAGTTCACATAAAGGATCTTCGAAAACCCCGACGGAACAAACCCGTGATTGTCCCTAAAATAGCTCATGGATTGCCACCCGCCGCTTGCGATGCCGCCAGCGCCGCCGCCCGCGCCGCCCGGATCCTGTTGCGCTCGGCCGGGGGATAGGCCAGCAACGGCGGCTCGCCGTCATACAGCGCCCGCATCATGATATCGCGCGCCACCGGCGCCGCCGCCTTGGAACCGCCACCGCCATGCTCGATCACCACCGAAACGGCAAACCGCGGGTTGTCATAGGGCGCGAAACACACAAACAACGCATGGTCGCGATGCTCCCACGGCACCGCGTCACCCTCGGGGATGCCGTTGTCGCGCTGCGCCTGCGTGATGCCAAGCACCTGCGAGGTGCCGGTTTTCCCCGCCATGCGGTTCTTGTCGTCGTCGATCCGCGACTTGTAGGCGGTGCCGCGCACCGAATTGACCACCGCAAACATCCCGTCGCGCACATTCGCCAGATCCTGCGGATCCAGCCCGACATCCGCCGCCGGTGCGCCAGCCACCGGAACCCCGTTCATCGAGGCGATCAACCTGGGTTCCACCGCCTTGCCTGTCGCCAGACGCGCCGCCATCACCGCCAACTGGATCGGCGAGGCCAGCACAAACCCCTGCCCGATACCGGAATTGAGCGTATCCCCCTGCGACCAGGGCCGCCCGAACACCCGTTGTTTGTAAGCCTTGCTCGGGATCAGTCCCGGCGACATTGCCGACAACGGAATGTCGAATTTTTTGCCCATCCCCATCGCGCGGGCCATCGCCCCGATTTTCTCGATACCGACGCGCCGCGCAACCTCGTAATAATACACATCGCACGACTGCTCCAGACTTTTGCGCAGGTTGACCTTGCCATGCCCGCCGCGCTTCCAGCAATGGAACCGCCGCCCGCCCAGATCGTAATACCCGGGGCAGAAAATTGTTTCCTTGGTGTCGATCAGCTTTTCCTGCAATGCTGCCAGCGCCACCATCATCTTGAAGGTAGAGCCGGGCGGATAGGCCCCCGAAACCGTCTTGTCGGACAAGGGGCGATACTTGCTGTCACGCAAACCGGCCCACTCGGCCGACGAAATCCCCAGAACAAAACTGTTGGGATCGAATCCGGGGGTGGACGCCATCGCGACCAGTTCGCCGGTCTGCACATCCATCACCACGGCGGCGGCACTTTGCCCTTCCAGCCGCTGTTGCGCGTATTCCTGCAATTTCGTGTCGATCGTCAATTGCAGGTCCTGCCCGCGCGTCGCCTCGTCACGGCCCAGCTCGCGCATCACCCGTCCGGTGGCGTTCACCTCGATCCGGCTGATACCGGCCTTGCCGCGCAGCGTTTCCTCCAGCGTGCGTTCAACACCGGTCTTGCCGATGGGAAAACGCGGGATCTGGAACAACGGATCCGGGTCCACCATTTCCTTCAGATCGCTTTCGCTGACCGGCCCGACATAGCCGACCAGATGCGCATAATCGCTTTTCAACGGATAGTCGCGCCCCAGTCCGACCTCGGTAATCACCCCGGGCAACGACGGCGCATTGGCCGCAACGCGCGAAAAATCATCCCACGTCATATGCTGCATGATGGTTACCGGCAAAAACGAGCTGCGCTTCAACATATCCTTCAACGCCTGCGCACGCACATCGTCCGGCAAATTGATCAACCGCGCCAGCCGCGCCAGCACCCGTTCCACATCCCCCGCCTGCTCGCGGATCATCACCACGCGATAGTTCTGCCGGTTCCGCGCGATCAACTGACCGCCTCGATCGTAAATCTGGCCGCGCTCGGGCGCGATCAGACGGATGTTGATGCGGTTTTCCTCGGCCAGCAACCGATAGCGGTCGGACTGCACCACCTGCAACTGGCGCATCCGCCAGCCCAGCACACCCACGGCCCCCAACTGTATCCCCGCCAGCATCACCCCGCGACGGGTGACCCGCCGCTTGCGAAGCTTACTACTGCGACTCGGCTGCATCACAAGACCACCCCCACACGGTTGGGCCGCATACTCGGGCGCGGAACACGGATATGCAATCCCCAGTGCAGCCCGGCCACCACCAGCGGATAAATCGCAATCGTGCGAACCGCATGGCCGGCCAGTGTCGTGAAACCGTGCATATGCGCGAACGAAACCAGCAAAAGGAAATTCTGCATCACCAGCAATACCACGAACAAAACCGCGACGGACACCCATTCCAGCAAGAACGGCGCCTCGCCGAACGCCCGCTGGCGCCACCGCACCAGCTCGGTCCCGGCCAGCAGCATCAGCGCCCACAACCCCAATGGCCGCATCAACAGTGCATCCCCCAGAAGCGCCAGAAAAACAACGGAAATCAACGGGGCCGTTTCCGGCTGCCGGATGATCCAGGCAATCATAAAGGCAAACAGCAAATCGGGAAACGGCAGGCTACCCGCCGACAAACCCAGCGGGATCATCGGCACGCCGATCGATACCATGCCGAACACCAGAAACAAGCCGGTGTTCCACCAGAAATGCCGTGTCCGCCTCATTGCCCGGCCCCTGCATCTGCCGCCACCGGTGCCTCTGCCGGGGCGGGCGCACCGATAATCGCGCCGACACCGGCGATATCCTCACGAGGTTTTGTTTGCAAAATCCGCACAAAATCGAGATTCTCGAAATCCGCCGCCAGCCGCACACGATACCGCCCGCGCGGGTCGATCACCACCTGCCCGATCAGGATACCGGACGGAAACACCCCGCCATCCCCCGAGGTCATCACCCGGCTGCCCGCCTGCACACCGGCTTGCGAATCCAGAAAATCTATCGGCGGAACGCCGGTATTGTCACCGCGCACAATCGCCTTCTGCCCCGTCGGAATGATCAGCACCGGCACGCTGAAATTGACATCGGACACAAACAACAACCGCGAGGTCCGCTCACCGACCCCGACAATCCGCCCGACCAGACCCAGCCCGTCCACGGCGGCCGACCCGTCCCTGACGCCATCCTTGCGCCCGATATTGACCAGACCGGACTGGCTGAACGGCCCGCCGGAATCCGTCGACACCTCGCCGGTAATAAACGACAGTTTGGGGCTAAGCTTGACATTGTTCAACGCCAGCAACTGCGCGTTTTTCTGCTCCAGTTGCAAGGCCGCCTCGCGCCAGCCCTTCATGCGCTGCAACTCGCCACGCAATTCCTGGTTTTGCGCATACACACTGGCATAGGACTGAAAATCCGCCAACATCCGCGACACTGCGGTCACCGGTTTCAGCACCCAGTCAAATCCGGGGTAAAACCGGTCGATCAACACCATGCGGAACTGTTCGGCGCGCGGGCTGTCGATGCGTGACAGCAAAAACAGCCCCAGCAGAACAGCCACGAATATTCCCAGAACAAAGCGGCGCAACAGGCGCCACGAATGGGAAACCGTGTTATCCCGCGCCGCCACGATGCCTAGTGTCCGTAATCAAGAGCATGCAAAAGCTGGGTTTCGAATTCCAGCGACTTGCCGGTTCCCAACGCCACACAGTTCAGCGGTTCGTCCGCCACCGAAATCGCCAGACCGGTCTGCTCGCGCAGCGCCAGATCCAGATCGCCCAGCAACGCCCCGCCACCGGTCAGCATCACACCGCGATCGACAATATCGGCGCCCAGATCCGGCGGCGTCGATTCCAGCGCGGTCATCACCGCCTCGCAAATCTGCTGCACCGGTTCCGACAACGCCTCTGCCACCTGCGCCTGCGAAATCTCGATTTCCTTGGGCACACCGTTCAGCAGGTCGCGACCACGAATACCCATGCTCAGCCCGCGCCCGTCCTCGGGCATACGCGCCGTCCCGATCGAGGTCTTGATCCGTTCCGCCGTGCTTTCCCCGATCAGCAAATTATGCTGGCGGCGCAGATACGAAACGATGGCGTCATCCATGCGGTCACCGCCGACGCGCACCGAACGCGCATAAACAATATCGCCAAGGCTCAACACCGCCACCTCGGTGGTGCCACCACCGATATCGACAACCATATTTCCGGTCGGATCGGTGATCGGCATGCCGGCCCCGATCGCCGCCGCAATCGGCTCGGCAATCAGGCCCGCCTTGCGCGCCCCCGCCTGCAACACAGACTCGCGAATAGCGCGTTTCTCCACCGGAGTCGCCCCGTGCGGCACGCATATAATAATCTTCGGCTTGGCAAAACTGCCGCGCTTGTGGACCTTCTTGATGAAATGTTTGATCATCTCCTCGGCCACATCGAAATCGGCAATCACGCCGTCGCGCATCGGGCGGATCGCCTCGATCGAACCGGGCGTGCGACCCAGCATCAGCTTGGCATCCTCGCCCACGGCCAGCACCTGCTTTTTACCGTCGCGGATGTGATAGGCCACAACCGACGGCTCGTTCAGGATAATCCCCTTGCCCTTGACATAGACCAGCGTATTCGCCGTTCCCAGATCGATCGCCATATCGGCGGAAAACATACTGCTCAGTGACCCAAACATTCTTTGCCCCATGATTGTTGTGGCCTGAACGGCCTGCTGCTTCCCGCACGTTATAGGGTTTTCAAGGCTTCGGGGTAAAGAGGCAGGCGAAAGATAGATGGTTCGAAAAATGCTGTTTTTCGCCGGTTTGGCGGCAACACGCCTATGATTGATGCAAGTAATGCAAAATCGCCGTGCAAAATACCGTTTCGGCATTCCCTTTGCCCGTCACGGCAAAGGGAATGCCCGTTTTGCTACACCGCCGCCGGCGCGGTTTTTTCCCGCCGCACGATCAGCTTGTTCAGCGCATTCACATAGGCCTTGGCCGAGGCCACAACCGTATCCGTATCCGACGACTGGCCGGTGACGATCTTGCCGTCCTCTTCCATGCGCACACTCACGGTGGCCTGTGCATCCGTGCCCTCGGTCACCGCATGCACCTGATACAGCGCCAGCTTCGCCTCGTGCGGAAATACCTGTTTGATCGCATTGAACGTCGCGTCCACCGGCCCGTCGCCGGTCGCCGTCACCTGATGGGTTTCACCGCCCACCACCAGCGTCAGGTCCGCGGATTGCGGGGCCTCGGTGCCACAGATCACGCGCAGGAATTTCACCTGTATGTGGTCGTTGGCGGCACCGGTGGTATTGTCCGACATCAGCGCAATCAGGTCCTCGTCATAGATTTCCTTCTTGCGGTCGGCCAGTTCCTTGAAGCGCACAAACACGTCCTTCAACTGGTTGTCGCCCAACTCGTATCCCAGATTTTCCAGCTTCGAGCGCAGCGCCGCACGGCCGGAATGCTTGCCCATCACCAGATTGGTTTCGCTCAGCCCGATGTCCCCGGGGCGCATGATCTCGAAGGTCTCGGCGTTCTTCAGCACCCCGTCCTGATGGATGCCGCTTTCGTGCGCAAAGGCGTTCTTGCCGACGATCGCCTTGTTGTACTGCACGGCAAAACCGGACACCGCCGCCACCTTGCGGCTGATCCCCATAATCTTGGTGGTGTCGATTCCGGTCCGGTAGGGCATGATGTCGTTGCGCACACGCATGGCCATCACCACCTCTTCCAGCGCGGTATTGCCGGCGCGCTCGCCCAGCCCGTTGATCGTGCTTTCGATCTGTCGTGCTCCGGCCTCCACCGCTGCCAGCGCGTTCGCCGTCGCCATGCCCAGATCGTTGTGGCAATGGGTGGCAAAAACAATCTCGTCGGCCCCCGGCACCCGCTCCAGCAACATACGGATCAGCTCGGCACTCTCGCGCGGGGCGGTATAGCCGACCGTGTCGGGAATATTGATCGTCGTCGCCCCCGCCTTGATGGCAATCTCCACCACGCGGCACAGATAATCGTGTTCCGTGCGCGTCGCATCCATCGGCGACCATTGCACATCGGCGCACAGGTTGCGGGCATGGGCAACGCTCTGCTCGATCCGCACCGCCATTTCTTCCTGATCCAGCTTGGTGATATCGCGGTGCAACGGCGAGGTGCCGATAAACGTGTGGATACGCGGCTGCGCGGCATGTTTCACCGCCTCCCACGCGCGGTCGATGTCGCCGAAATTGGCCCGCGACAACCCGCAAATCACGGAATTGACCGAGTTTTTCGCGATCTCGCTCACCGCGGCGAAATCCCCTTCCGAGGCAACGGGGAACCCCGCCTCGATCACGTCCACCCCCATCTCGTCGAGCATGGCGGCAATCTCCAGCTTTTCGGAATGCGACATGGTCGCGCCGGGGCTTTGCTCGCCATCGCGCAAAGTGGTGTCGAATATAATTACACGGTCCTGTTCCGGGGCCGGTATCGTCGATTTTGTCATTTCATAAAGTCCTTAGCAATCGGGTTCTAGGCGCGTGAAATCTCCCCTGAGCGCGCGCGCCGTCGTCCCGGCACGCTCAGAGGCTGCTAAGAAGTAGAAGCGCAAAAAGACCACGGGCGGCACCCGTCGTCGAAACCGTTTTCATATGCACGTCTATATTCATGGTTCGGCACTATACCCGCGCAAACCCAAAGATAAAGAGCAGAAAACCAAAAAGATTTCCGGAAAATATTAACACTTTACTTGGATTTATATGCCAAACCCCTACATAAACAGGCAATCGTGCTACGCACCTTGGGAATTTTACAGGCAGGTATGCGCAAAATGCATATCAGGTATGCACAAAATGCACTACCTAACTGTCGAAAAACTGTCATATTGCACCGCACACCATTCAGGATTTGGAGAAGGGCAGCGTATGTTCGATTACGTTGATTCAACAGCTTTTGCTAACGACCAGGGCGCCCGCGCCCAGAAACTGTTCGCCGCCGTAGTGCTGGCGGCACTGGACGATGCAATTGCCGACGACAAAAAATACGGCAACGGCGCCGAGGTCATCGCCCGCTGGGCGCGTTCGCGCGACGGCCGCGAGGTGCTGATGTGCGCCGGCATCGACCCGAACGAGCGTTGCGTCAAGGGTATGATGGAATTCGTATCGCGCGGGGTCCGCACCTCGGTTGCACTATCGCGCGAAGAAAGCGAACGACAGGCAGCCGCTGCCTGACGGTTTTCAAAACGGGCCTTCGGGTCCGTTTTTGATTGTGGCGCGGCTTGCACAAAACGATGGCATCGCGCACAAGGGTTTACGACTGGTTGGCATAGTTTTTCCCCGTGTCGTTTTCGCGGGTGATTGTCGTTACCACGCCGGGGATCTTGCCGAATTCCTCCATCAGTTTGCCGGGAAACAGCGTCACCGGAATATCCGCGAACATGTCCACCCCGCTCAACACCGACGACGCGGCAATCGTGCAGCGCAACTTGCCGGTTGCCCCGCGCGCCACCGCACGGCGAAACACCGCCTCGGCCACCTCGGGCGGCACTTCCAGCTTTTGCGCCACAACATAATAGCCAAAGCGCGCGTGATACGACGTATAATAGGCGACCATATAGGGCGTCATGCCGTAAAACACATCCTGCGAGCGCGCCAGATTGACCGACCGGAAAGACCCCGCCGGATCCCATAAAACCTGTTGCGATGCGTTGATAACCATCCCCGTATGCTCGCCAAAATCGCCCTGCGCATTGACCACCGTATACAGGGTAATCGACGCCGGTTCCGGATTGACATAGGCCCGCGCCTGAATTTGCGCGACCGGATCGGAACTCGGGTCGGCACAGGCGGACAAAACAGCGCCCAGCGCCACAAACAACAAAAACCGGAATACACGCATAAAGACCTCGTCATAATAAACTTCGCGCAAACGTAGCACAAAAAGAAAAGGCGCCGCAATCGGCGCCTCGTCAACTTCTCGCAGAATGTGGCCTAAACCGCGTAAATCACCAGAAACAGCAGAATTCCGATACAGATGCCGACCGTAATCTTGCCCAGCTTCAAAAACCCTTTGAAGGTCTTTTCGTGATCGTATGTGTTCATGGTGCCGTGTTGATAGTCAGACATTTTGGATACTCCCGTTTTGTTTTCACCCCGTTTGCCACGAAATCCCCCGCAAGGGAAGCCCGTTCACTGCGGCCCATCGTCCCGCGCGCCAGGGCGGTGACCTATAATTCCCGCCAGAGCCACGCGCCGTCCGCCCGCCGTTCCCGCGTTACCGCCCCGGTTTTCAACAGATGGTTCAGGTGCCCGACCGCCTCGACCAGCGCCAGCCCGTATTCGCCCTCGCCGATCTTGCGTTTGAACAGCGGCTGAAAACACTCGGCGGCGGTTTTCGGTTCGCCCAGAAAATCCTGCAAGCGTTCCAGCGCGCCGTAATGGTTGTCGATCAATTGCCGCATCCGTTGCGGCAGGCCGGTAAACGGCAGCTTGTGCCCGGGCAACACCAGATGCCGTGCCTCCGCCAGATGCGACAGCCGCTCGCAACTTTCCAGCCACTCGCCCACCGGATCGGCCTCGGGTTCCGTCGCATAGACCCCGAGGTTCGAGGAAATCGAGGCGATAATCTGGTCGCCCGAGATCACCAGATCATCGTCCAGCGACCACAGCGTTGCATGCTCCGGCGCATGCCCGTGCCCCACATGCACGACCCAGCGCCGCCCGCCAACCTCCAGAATATCGTCCTGCTTGATACGCCGGAATCCCAGCGGCATCGGCGCCACCACATCGGCAAAATTGAACGGCCGCTCGGCCCGCCGCTTGTCATAAAACGCCCGGTCCATTCCGGCGGCACGATAATAGGCCAGTGTTTCTTCCGGCCACTGCTCCTGCACGTCCAGCGTCAGCATCCGCGCAAACAGCCACGCCGTGCGCGTCGTCCACAGCTCCGCCCCGTGGTCCGCCTGCAACCAGCCCGCCATGCCCACATGGTCGGGGTGATGGTGCGTCACCAGCACCCGCTTGACCGGCCTGCCCTGCAACGGCCCCGCCATCAACGTTTGCCAGATCCCGCGCCCGCGTTTCGAGTTGAACCCCGTGTCGACCACCGTCCAGCCGTCGCCGTCATCGAGCGCATAGACATTCACATGGTCCAGCTTCATCGGCAGCGGCAGACGCATCCACAACACACCCTGCGCCACCTCGATCGCCTCGCCCTCGGCGGGCGGTTCCTCGTGCGGGAAACGGATGCCGGTCATGCCACGCCCAGCGCCGCGGCGTCCATGGCATAGAGGTCATCCGCCCCCGCCCGCGCCATCTGGCACAACGGCCCGACCTCCTGCATCAATTGCGCCACATGGAATTTCGCCAGCGGCATCCGCGCCGCATCGGCCAGCGCCGCCTTCAACAGGTAATGCCCGCCCAGCGTCAGCGAAAACGCCCGCAAGAACGGCGCCGCACCGGCAAACCGGTCGTTCATATCCGCACCCAGCATCCATTTCACGCTCTGGTGCAGATCCTGCACCGCCACCTGCAACATATCGCCCAGGGCCGCGCCGCTGGTCGCCGTCTCGCTGATCTCGGCCAGCAGCGACAAGGCCGCCGCGCCGTTGTCCATCAGCTTGCGCCCGACCAGATCCATCGCCTGAATGCCGTTGGTGCCCTCGTAAATCGCCGTCACCCGCACGTCGCGATAGAACTGCGCCGCACCGGTTTCCTCGATATAGCCCATGCCGCCATGCACCTGCATGCCGATTTCGGACACCCGCATCCCCGCATCGGTGCCGAAGGCCTTGGCCATCGGCGTCAGCAGGGCAGCGCGCGCCTTTTGCGCCGCGTCCCCCGTCGCCCGCGCCAGATCGATGCTGATCGCCGTATCCAGACAGATCGCCCGCGCCGTCGCGGTCAGCGCCTTCATGGTCATGATATTGCGCCGCACGTCGGCGTGGTCCAGAATCGTCCCCGTGCCGTTTTCGACCGGCGCGCGCCCCTGCACCCGCCCGGCAGCATATTCCAGCGCCTTTTGCGTCGCCGCCTCGGCCTGCGACAGCCCCTCGATCCCGACGCCGAGGCGCGCGTTGTTCATCATGGTGAACATCGCCGCCAGCCCGCCGTTTTCCGGCCCGATCATCCAGCCGGTGGCGCCGTCGAATTCCATCACCGCCGTGGGCGAGCCGTGCAGCCCCATTTTATGTTCCACCGAGATCGCCCGCGCCCCGTTGCGTTCCCCCGGATTGCCGTCCGCATCGGGCAGGAACTTCGGCACCAGAAACAGGCTGATCCCCTTGCTGCCCTTTGGCGCACCGGGCAGGCGCGCCAGCACCAGATGGCAGATGTTTTCCGCCAGATCGTGATCGCCCCAGCTGATAAAAATCTTCTGCCCCGTCACCGCATAGGTGCCGTCATCGTTCGGCACCGCCCGCGTGCGCAGCGCCCCGACATCGGAGCCCGCCCCCGCCTCGGTCAGGTTCATCGTGCCGGTCCAGACCCCCGAGGCCAGCTTCGGCAGATACAGCGCCTTGATCGCGTCGCTGGCGTGATGTTCCAGCGCCTCGATCTGGCCCTGCGTCATCAGCGGGTTCAGCGACAATGACAGGCAGGCACCGTCAATCATCTCGCCCACGGCCGAGGCCAGCACCATCGGCAGCCCCATACCGCCGTATTGCGGATCGGCGGCAATCCCGACCCAGCCGCCTTCGGCAATCGCCCTGTAGCCATCGCCAAACCCCGGCGAGCATTCCACCTGCCCGTCCACAAGGCGCGCCGGATGCAGATCGCCGGCCACGTTCAGCGGCGCCAGCACCTCCTCGGCCATACGCGCCGCCTCGCCGAGGATCGCCTCCACCATATCCGGTGTCGCCTCGGCAAAGCGGTCCGTTTCGGCCACACGTCCCGCGTCCAGCACCTTGTCCAGATAAAACAGAATTTCCTTAACAGGAGCTTTATACGCCATTTCCACTTCCCTTTGCTCTTTGCCAAGCGGCCCGCGTTGCGCTATTGCAGCATAAACTAGAACCCCGCCCGCTTGCGGGCAAGCTATACGCGGCGTCAGCATGAAAACCACCCTACTGGAACCGGACGAGACCGGCCTCACCCGCGCGGCACGGATTTTGCAGGGCGGCGGTCTGCTCGCCTTTCCGACCGAGACCGTCTATGGCCTTGGCGCCGATGCGCGCGACGACCGCGCCGTTGCCGGTATTTTCGCGGCCAAGAACCGCCCGCAATTCAACCCGCTGATCGTGCATCTGCCCGATCTGGCCGCGGTCGAACGTATTGCCGAACTGCCCGCCCCTGCCCGCGCGCTGGCCGCCGCCTTCTGGCCCGGCCCGCTGACGCTGGTGCTGAAACGCAAACCGCAATCGGGCCTGTCGGATCTGGTCACCGCCGGACTGGACAGCGTCGCCCTGCGCATCCCCGAACACCCGCTGGCGCAGGCGCTGTTGCGCGCTGCCGGTATTCCTGTCGCCGCGCCCTCGGCCAACCCGTCCGGCAAGATCAGCCCGACAACGGCGGAACATGTTCTTGACGGTCTGTCGGGGCGCATCGACGCGGTGCTGGACGGCGGCCCCTGTCCGGTCGGCGTTGAATCCACCATTCTGGGCTTCGATGGCGATACCCCCGTGCAACTGCGCGCCGGCGGTCTGCCACCCGAGGCGATCGAGGCCCTGCTCGGCCAGCCGCTGCACACGACGCAAGGCGGCAAAATCACCGCGCCGGGCCAGTTGCAATCCCATTACGCGCCAGAGGCGACCCTGCGCCTGAACGCCGACAGACCAACCGGAAACGAAATGCTGCTGGCCTTCGGCCCCGTTGACGGCACGCTCAACCTGTCGCCGTCCGGCGACCTGCACGAGGCCGCGGCCAACCTGTTTGCCTGTTTGCGGAAAATCGACGCTCTCGCCGCCGCTGCGGGGAAAACCATCGCCGTCAGCCCGATCCCCGAGACCGGCCTCGGCATCGCCATCAACGACCGGCTAAACCGCGCCGCCGCGCCGCGCAATCGGGCATAAACCCCGTAAACCGAAAAATTGCCCATGGGCAATTTCTCGATTAAACGGGCAAATACAAGGGGATACAGGAAAAGTTCTTTTT
>CAZDLV010000022.1:0-18160 GCA_964506345.1 uncultured Rhodobacterales bacterium
CTATTGACGGCGCGTCGCAAACCGCTGATATTTTGCGATATTCACGCTGGCGGCGCGGGGTTTATGAGTCTACGCCCTAGTGAAAGAAAAACCGACAACGAGGGAACTATGAAACAATACGCGGACAAAAAAGGCATCTGGGGCTGGATGACATTCGACTGGGCCAGCCAGCCTTACAACACATTGCTGCTGACATTCGTCTTTGGCCCCTACTTCACCTCGAGCGTCGTCGGTGACGGCGTGCGCGGTCAGGCGATCTGGGGCTATATGCTGGCAGCGGCGGGCGTGTGCATCGCGCTGCTGGCCCCCGTCCTCGGTGCAATCGCCGACAGCGCCGGACCGCGAAAACCGTGGATTTGGGGGTTTTCGGCGCTCTACGTCATCGGATCCTTCGCCCTGTGGTGGGCGGTCCCGGGAATGCGCGACCCGTTCTGGATTCTGGTATTTTTCGGCATCGGCATGATCGGTATGGAATTCGCCACGATTTTCTCGAACGCCATGCTGCCCGACCTCGGCCCCAAGGAACAGATCGGCCGGATATCCGGCTCGGGCTGGGCGTTCGGCTACTGGGGCGGCGTGCTGGCGCTGTTCATCATGCTGCTGTTGCTGGCGGAAAACGACCAGGGCGTCACCCTGCTGGGCAATCCGCCGATGTTCGGACTGGATGCGGCGGCGCGCGAAGGCACCCGCTCGGTCGGGCCGCTTACCGCTGTCTGGTATGCGCTATTCATGATTCCGTTTTTCCTCTGGGTGCCGGACGTCAAACGTAAAAAAGTCACCAAAGGCGTTATCGCCGCGGGCCTGTCCGACCTGTGGAAAACCCTGCGCAGCCTGCCGGGACGTGTCAGCCTGACCGCCTACCTCGGCTCGTCGATGTTTTACCGCGACGCGCTGAACGGGCTGTTCGGTTTTGGCGGTATCTACGCAATCGGCGTCCTGAAATGGTCGATCACCGAGATCGGCGTATTCGGCATCGTCGCCGCCATCACCGGCGCGATCTTCGCATGGCTCGGCGGGTTCGCCGACCGCAAATGGGGACCGAAACCGGTCATCGTCTGGTGTGTCGTCATCCTGATCATCGTCTGCACGGTTATCGTCTCCACCTCGCGCGAAATGGTGGTGTTCATCCCCGTCGCCGAAGGCTCCACCCTGCCCGACATCGTCTTCTACATCTGCGGCGGTGCCATTGGCGGCGCCGGTGGCGCACTTCAGGCCGCCTCGCGCACCATGATGGTGCGTCAGGCCGACAAGAACCGCATGACCGAAGCCTTCGGCCTCTACGCCCTCTCGGGCAAAGCCACCTCGTTCATCGCCCCCTTTGCCATCGCCGTCATGACCGACATAACCGGCAGCCAGCGACTGGGCGTCTCGCCGCTGGTCGGACTGTTCATAATCGGTCTTGTCCTGCTGATCTGGGTAAAACCCGACGGCACCGCCGAGGCATAGGTGAACCCGTGGCGCGGCATCATAACATTGCTTCTGGCGCTGTCCGCGCCGGTCGCCCACGCCGATAGCCTCGCCAAAACCCTGTTCGGGCGCGCCACCAGCGCCAGCAACCAGCCCCCCCGCCCCCTTTGGCTCCTACGCCAAAGGCTGTCAGGCCGGCGCGGTGCAACTGCCCGAAACCGGCCCCGACTGGCAGGCCATGCGCCTGTCGCGCAACCGCAACTGGGGCCAGCCCACGATGACCGCTTTCATCGCGCGACTGGGAAAATCCGCCCGCGCCGCCGGCTGGAACGGTATCTATGTCGGCGACATCGGCCAGCCGCGCGGCGGCCCGATGACCAGCGGCCACGCCAGCCACCAGACCGGTCTGGACGCCGATTTCTGGATGCTGCCGCCAAAACCGGTGCCGCTGTCGCGCGCACAACGCGAAAACATTTCGTCGATCTCGGTCGTCACGCGGGACAAACGCGCGGTCAACGGCAACTGGACCGCCGCCCACCATCAAATCCTGATCGCCGCCCTCAAGGACCCGGCCGTCGCGCGAATATTCGTTTCCGGCGCGATCAAGCTGCAAATGTGCGCCGACGCCAGCGCCGCCGACAAACCCTACCTGCGCAAACTGCGCCCGTGGTGGGGACATCGCGACCATTTCCATGTGCGCCTGAACTGCCCGGACGGTGCCGACGGCTGCACGCCACAAGCGCCGCCCCCGCCGGGCGACGGCTGCGAATCGGCCCGCTGGTGGGTGACCGACGCCCTGCTGCCACCCGACCCGAACGCCCCGCACCGCCCGCCCAAACCGCCGTTGAAACTGGCGGACCTGCCGGCCCAATGCCGCGGCGTGCTGCAATCGCCATGATCGGCAAACTGGCGATATTTCTGCTGCTGCCAATGCTGGCCAACGCCGCCGAACTAAAACCCGCCGGCCGGATCGTCTGGCAATCCGGTATCGAGCGTTTCGGCGGCATCTCGGGCATAGAAACCGGTCCCGACGGCAGCTTCATCGCGATTTCCGACCGCGGCATGTTTTTCCAAGGCACCGTTACCCGCCTGAACGGCCGCCTCGCCGGCGTCACGATAACCGCCCACGGCCCGATCCCCGACAGCAAGGGCCACCCCGTCACCCGCCTGAATACCGACGCCGAGGGGCTGGCCCTCGCCCCCGACGCCACCCTCTTCGTCTCGTTCGAGGGCAACCACCGCGTCATGTCCAACCGCACCCCGACCGCCGCCGCCACCTTTCTGCCGCGCGACCCCGACTTCGCCAACTTCCAGCGCAACTCCGGCCTCGAAGCCCTGGCCATCGACCCGCAAGGCCGCATCATCGCCATCCCCGAACGCTCCGGCGCCCTCACCCGTCCGTTTCCTGTCTACCGGCTCGACGACACCGGCTGGACCAAACCCTACGCCATCCCGCGACGGGGGGATTTTCTGGTCACGGGTGCGGATTTCGGCCCCGACGGCCGTTTGTACGTTCTCGAACGCAAATTCGAATGGCTGCGCGGATTTTCCACCCGCGTGCGCCGCTTTACCCTTGGTCCCGATACGGTCCTGACCGGGGAAACCCTGCTGCAATCCCCCCCCGGGCAGCTCGACAACACCGAAGGCATTTCGGTCTGGACCACCCCCGCCGGACAGGTGCGCATAACGCTGGTGTCGGACGACAACTTCAACCCGTTGCAGCAAACCATCCTGTCGGAATTCGTGCTGCACGAGTAACCGGCGGCCAGCCTTCCCCTTTCCCGCCCCCTTCCCGAAACGTCACCCGCCACACGGCGCGCTTCCCCCTTGACCTCGCGCGCCCGACGCGAAAGACTCCGCCAACCGAAGTCAGGAGCCAGCAATGTATCAACCCGTCATCTCCGGCAGCGGGGTCTACACCCCCGCGGCAACCATCACAAACGACGAACTCGTCGCCGCCTTCAACGCCTATGCCGACAAATACAACACCGAAAACGCCGCCGCGATTGCCGCCGGTGACCTGCCGGCCAAGGCCCACTCCAGCACCGGCTTCATCGTTGCGGCCAGCGGCATCCACCAACGCCATGTGATGGACAAAACCGGCATCCTCGACCCCGACGTCATGCACCCGCTGTTGCGCCAGCGTTCCGACGACGAACCGGGCATCATGGCGGAAATGGCGCTGGATGCCTGCAACAAGGCGCTGGCCAAGGCCGGAAAAACCGCCGCCGATATCGACCTTGTGATCGTCGCGGCCTCCAACCTCGAACGCGCCTATCCGGCTGTGGCGATCGAGGTGCAGGACCTGCTCGGCGCCACCGGGTTTGCCTTTGACATGAACGTCGCCTGCTCCTCCGCCACCTTCGGCATCCAGACGGCCAGCGATATGATCCGCGCCGGTTCCGTGCGCGCCGCACTGGTGATCAACCCGGAAATCTGCTCCGGCCATCTGGAATGGCGCGACCGCGACTGCCACTTCATTTTCGGCGACGTCTGCACCGCCACCGTTCTTGAACGCAAACAAGACGCCACCGCCCCCCATTTCGAGGTGCTTTCCACCCGCTGCCTGACACAGTTTTCCAACAACATCCGCAACAACAACGGCTTCCTGCGCCGCTCGCGCCCCGACGGGGTCAAGGACCGGCGCGACATGCAGTTCATGCAGAACGGCCGGAAAGTGTTCAAGGAAGTGCTGCCGATCGTCTCGAAACACATCCTCGGCCATATTGAATCCGAAGGTGTCACCCCCGATCAACTGAAACGCCTGTGGCTGCATCAGGCCAACAAGGCGATGAACGATTTTATCGGCAAAAAGGTGCTGGGCCGTGTGCCGGAGCCGGACGAACAACCCAACATCCTGCAAGACTACGCCAACACCTCGTCCGCCGGCTCGATCATCACCTTCGCCAAACATTCCGACGATCTGGCCGATGGCGACCTTGGCGTGATCTGTTCCTTCGGCGCTGGCTATTCCGTCGGCTCCGTCCTTCTGAAACGTTCCATCCCCGACGCGTAACATGGCCAAGCTCTATTTCAACTATTCCACCATGAATGCCGGCAAAAGCACGATCCTGCTGCAAGCCGCGCACAACTACCGCGAGCGGGGGATGGAAACCTATCTGCTGACCGCCCGCCTCGACAGCCGCGCCGGCGAGGGGCGCATCGGCTCGCGTATCGGCATCGGCGCGGATGCGGATACATTCGAGGATTCCAGCAACCTGTTCGCGATGATCGGGACCCGTCTGGCCCAAGGCCCTATCGCCTGCGTGCTGATCGACGAGGCGCAGTTCCTGACCGACGCGCAGGTCTGGCAACTGGCCCGCGCGGTCGATGATTTGAACACGCCGGTCATGGCCTACGGCCTGCGCGTCGATTTCATGGGCAAGCTGTTTCCCGGCTCTGCCACGCTGCTGGCACTGGCCGACGAAATGCGCGAGATCCGCACCATCTGCCATTGCGGCCGCAAGGCAACGATGGTCGTGCGACAGGACGAAACCGGCAACACCCTGACCGAAGGCGCACAGGTGCAGATCGGCGGAAACGAGGTCTACGTCAGCCTGTGCCGCCGCCACTGGCGCGAGGCGATCGGAGAGTGATCAATGCATCCGCCCGCCCGGCGGCACGTCCTGATCCGGCGCAATCAACACGATCCCGCCGTCCGCGTCCGGCACGCCCAGCACCAGAAACTCCGACATGAATTTGCCGATCTGGCGCGGCGGGAAATTCACCACGCCCAGCACCATCCGCCCGACCAGATCCCCGGGCGTGTAATGCGCCGTGATCTGGGCCGAGGTTTTCTTCTCGCCGATCTCCGGCCCGAAATCGACCCACAGCTTGATCGCCGGCTTGCGTGCCTCGGGGTAGGGTTCGGCCCGCAGCACCCGCCCGACACGGATGTCGGTCTTCAGAAAAGTATCAAAATCCAGATCGCCCATAACATCCTCCGTTTGCACAAAGTAAAACCGCCCGCCCCGTGAAGGGCAAGCGGTTTCAAACTGGCAGGCCGGAATAAATCAGGCGGTGAATTTTTTCGCCATGTCCTGAAGCTCGGCAACCGATTCCTGAACGCGGGCCGAAACCACTTCGTAGGCTTGCGAGTTGGCTTTCTGTGCCCCTTCGGCCAGCGCGGTCATATTGGCCAGCGCTTTTTCAAACGCCACCTTGGCAACCTCGCCCTGCGCGGCGGGATCGGTGTCCAGCTTGGTCGCATCGAATTCCGCAATTTTTTTCTGCGCCTCGGCCAGCGTTTCCTCGAATACCTTCACCTGTTTTTCGAACAGGTCCTGATAACCGGCGGCGGCTGCCTTGTTGGCCTCGACCAGCGCATCCATATTTTTCTTCTGCGCGGCAAGGATCGCATCGGCATCCACGCCCGGCATTTTCGGCGCGGTGAACGCTTTGGTGAAATCATTGGCCTTGAAGAAATCGGCCAGTTGTTCGGTGTTGAACGGATAGGATTTGGGATCAAACATAACGGGGTTCCTTGCGTGGGTTCATCTGGATTACCCGACATATATTGCACCGCACAATAAATGTCAAGGTTATTGTGCGGTGCAACATTGCCGCCGGTTGTGCGGCGCACCATCACGATGCCGGATCACGATGCCAGATCACGGCTTCGCTTCGCCCCTGCCGCCACGGCCTCGCGCAGCAACACCGGAAACCCGCGCTCGCGGTCCATCAGAACCTCCAGCGCCGCCGCCGTTGTGCCGCCCGGGCTGGTCACGTTGATCCGCAACTGTTCCGGCGACTCCGCCGCGCGCTCCGCCAACGCCCCCGCGCCGGCAACCGTGGCCTTGGCCAGTTGCATCGCCAGCTCACCCGACAACCCCTCGGCCTCGCCCGCCGCCGCCAACGCCTCGATCAAATGGAACACATAGGCCGGACCGGAGCCGGACACCGCCGTCACCGCATCCATCTGCGATTCATCCTCCAACCGCACCGTCTGCCCGACCGCCTGCAACAGGGTCTCGGCCAGCGCCATCCCCGCCTCGTCCACCTGCGCGTTACCGATCAGCGCCGTAATCCCGCGCCCGATGGCCGCCGGCGTATTCGGCATGGCGCGGACAACCGGCGTCTGCGCCCCCAGAACCGCCTCGAAGGCCGCAACCGGCGTTCCGGCCGCAATCGACAAAAACACCGTTTCGCCATTGCCCAGCGGCGCGATCCGCGGCAGGGCCTCGCCCATCATCTGCGGCTTCACCGCCACGATGCAAACCGCAGGGGATTCCGGCAAATCCGTGTTCAGATGCAGCCCCTGCCCCGCCAGGCCCTGCAACCGTTCCGACGGCACCGGATCCAGTATCCAGACCGAGGACGGCGCAACCCCGCCCGCCAGCCAGCCCTCCAGCATCGCCGAGCCCATCTTCCCGCAGCCCAGCAACACCAACCCGCGTTCGTCCAGAATTTCCAGTGACATCACCCCTCCTCAGGCCCCCGCCCGCCGGGGGTTATGCGCGGCCATAGGCCTGTTCCATCGCCACCCGCATGGCCTCTTGCGGGTCACTATCGCCCCAGCATACCAGCTGGAACGCAGGATAAAAGCGTTCGCAGGCCGCCACGGCCTCGCCGACAATATCGTCGATCTGCATGGCCGAGGCCGTCGCCTCGCCCGCCAAATTCAACCCGTACCGGAAAACCATCATCTTCTGTTCGCGCCACAGGCTGAACGCCCCGCTCCAGATCTTGTCGTTGGCACGGTTCAGCACATCGAACAACGCCGGCAACCGCGCATCCGGCGGATCCATGTCAAAGGTGCAGATCATCCGCAACACCTCGTCGCGCTCCGACCACGCCAGCGACAGGGAATAGGTCGCCCACGCCCCGTCAATCATCATGGCAATCTGGTCGTCGGCAATCCGGTCGAAATCCCATTCATAATGCGTCGCGATATGCTGCACGATATCGATCGGATGCAAATCCTCGGTCGTCAAATCATATGTCGCCGTGCCCATATCCGGTTCCTTTCCGACCTTGCGTCCAAAGCGGATAATACCACTATAAACAGACGCATCCCCCAAGGGTCGTATAAAATCCACAACCCCATACGACATATGGTGTGCGTAAATCCGGCATTAGTAAAGCGATTCGCACAAAAAAACCGGCCCGAAGGCCGGTTCCGGTGCAAATCGCCCCAACGGCAACCCGCCTTATTTGGCCGTTTTCGCCTTGGCGCGCGGCTTGGGCTTCGGCTTCGCCTCCAGCGCCTCGATCCGTTTCGACAACGCCTCGTTTTCCTCGCGCGCCTTCTGCGCCATGGCCCGCACCGCCTCGAATTCGTCACGCGACACGAAATCACGATCCGCCAGCCAGCGGTCCAGCATGGACTTCACCGCTGTTTCCGCTTCGGTCTTGGCCCCCTGCGCCACGCCCAGCGCGTTGCTCATCAATTGGGACACATCATCAAAAATCCGGTTGCGACTCTGCATCGTCGACTCCTGTTTGCTCGTTTCCGCCTACTATATGGCCGTTCACGAACAGTTTGCCAAGCGCAGCTTGACTTTAATCGACCGGCAAGAGAGTGAAAGAGCAAAGGAGAACCCGATGCCATTTGTCATACCCTTCCCCGATATCAACCCCGAACTGTTTTCATTCAACGTCTTCGGCTTCGAACTGGCGCTGCGCTGGTATGCGCTGGCCTACATCGCCGGCCTGCTGATCGGCTGGCGCCTGATCATGCGCCTGATGAAACGCGACGACCTGTGGTCCGGCCCCGCCCCGATGGAACCGGCCAAGGTCGAGGACCTGCTGACATGGATCGTCCTTGGCGTCGTGCTGGGCGGGCGCCTCGGCTTCGTGTTTTTCTACCAGTGGGAATATTATTCCGCCAACCCGATGCAGATCCTCAAGGTCTGGCAGGGCGGCATGTCGTTTCACGGCGGTTTCCTCGGGGTGATCGTCGCCGTCACCCTGTATGCGCGCCACTACAAACTGCCGCTGCTGTCGATCGGCGACGCCATCGCCGTTGCCACACCGATCGGGCTGTTCCTCGGTCGCCTCGCCAATTTCATCAAGCCGGAACTCTGGGGCCGCCCCACAGATGTCGCATGGGCCGTGCTGTTCCCCGATCCGCGCGCACTCGAATGCCCCGACTACTGGCAGGGCGTCTGCACCCGCCACCCCAGCCAGCTTTACGAGGCAATTCTGGAGGGGCTGGTTCTCGGCGCCCTGCTGTTCTGGATGGTCTACAGGCGCGGCGCGCTGAAAACCCCGGGGCTGACCATCGCGACGTTTTTCACCGGCTACGGCGCTGCGCGCTTCTTTGTCGAATACTTCCGCCAGGCAGACGCGCAATTTGTCTCGTTGGATAATCCGTTCGGATATGTCATTCGTATGGGTGAAACGGGCATAACACAGGGGCAATTGCTGTCCCTGCCGATGGTCATCATCGGCGTCGCCCTGCTGATATGGATAAGAAAACGTAAATGACCGCACTGACAGACATCATCAAATCCCGCATCGCCGAGGCTGGCCCGATCAGCGTCGGTGAATACATCCACCTGTGCCTGAACCACCCCGACCACGGCTATTACACCAACCGCGACCCCTTCGGTCCCGACGGCGATTTCGTCACCGCCCCCGAGGTCAGCCAGATGTTCGGCGAGATGCTCGCCCTCTGGCTGATGCAGGCATGGAACGATCAGGGCCGGCCGGAAAAATTCCTGCTGGTGGAACTCGGGCCGGGCCGCGGCACCCTGATGGCCGACATCCTGCGCACAGCCGAAACCCTGCCGGAATTCCGTCAGGCGGCCGATATCTGGCTGGTGGAAAACAGCCCCGCCATGCGGCGCAAACAATCCGCCGTGCTGATGGGGCAAAATCCCGACTGGGCCTTCACCATTGACGAATTGCCCGACGGACTGCCGGTATTCCTCGTCGCCAACGAATTTTTTGACGCCCTGCCCACGCACCAGTTCCGCGTCAACGATGCCGGCTGGCAGGAACGCCTGATCGAGGTGGGCGCCGACGGCAAACTGGCCTTCACCCACGGCCAACCGGCGCAAAACGACGATCTGGCCGAGTTTTTCCCGATGCTGCCCGAACACCTCTACGCCGAGGTGTCGTTCCAGTCCGAGGACATCGCCGCCAAAATCGGCGACCGTATCGCCGCCAACGGCGGTGCCGCCCTGTTCATCGACTACGGCGACTGGGACGGCGCGGGCGACAGCCTGCAAGCGGTGAAAAACCACGAGCCGGTCGATGCCCTCGACCACCCGCACGGGCAGGCCGACGTCACCGCCCACGTCAATTTCGCGGCCCTCGCCCGCGCCGCCGGTGCCGCGCGCACCGAAGGTTGCGTTCCCCAAGGCCCGTTCCTGCAACGCATCGGCATCGAAACCCGCGCCGCCATGCTTTCCAACGCCACGGACGAGGACGAAGTGGTCGAGGAAATCAACGCCGCCCTGCACCGCCTGATCCATCCCGACGAAATGGGAACCCTGTTCAAGGTCATGGGGCTGGTCCACCGCGACGCGCCGCAAGCCCCGGGTTTCGAAGATGCCTCTGTCGTTCCTGAATGATCCGGCCCTCGCCGCGCCACACGGGTTTTTCACCCGTCGGGGCGGCGTGTCCGGCGGCATCCATGCCTCGCTGAACTGCGGCACCGGCTCGCACGACACCCCCGCCGCCGTTGCCACCAACCGCGCCCGCGTTGCGCAAACGATGGACATTGCACCGGAAAACCTGCTGTCGCTGTATCAGATCCACTCGCCCGACGTGGTGACCGTCACCACCGCGCCGTGGCCCGATACCCGCCCGCAAGCCGACGCCATGGTAACGCGCACCGCCGGCATCGGGCTAGGCATCCTTACCGCCGATTGCGCGCCGGTGCTGTTTGCCGATCCCGACGCCCGCGTCATCGGCGCAGCCCACGCCGGCTGGAAAGGCGCGCTCGGCGGCATCACCGACGCCACTATCGCGGCGATGGTTGCCCTCGGCGCGACGCGCGAAAACATCACCGCCACCGTCGGCCCCTGCATCAGCCAGCGCGCCTACGAGGTCGGGCCGGAATTCCTTGAAACCTTCATGGCCGCAGACCCCGCCTTCGCACGGTTCTTCACCAACGGCACCGGCGACCGCTACCTGTTCGACCTGCCGATGTTCGTGGTAAACAAACTGCGCGCCGCTGAAATCAAAGACGCCGGCTGGATCGGCCACTGCACCTTTTCCGAACCGGACGAATTCTTTTCCTACCGCCGCACAACGCACGCCGGCGAACCGGACTACGGGCGGCAAATCTCGGTGATCACGCCCTAATCGCCGGCCCGTTCCTCAAGCACCGAAAACGGCACCCCCGGTTCATCCTTGCCACACCGGATCACCAGCGACGTCTTCACGCTCGCCACATTCGGCGCCGCCGTCAGGTCATGGGTCAGAAACCACTGGAAACTGGACAGGTCCGGCGCCACGCATTTCAGGATAAAATCGATCTCGCCGTTCAGCATGTGGCACTCGCGCACAAACGGCCAGCCACGCGCCCGTTCCTCGAACGCCGACAAATCGACCTCGGCCTGCGAATGCAGCCCGACCATGGCAAAAACCTGCACCTCGAAGCCCAGCTCGCGCGCGTTGACATCGGCATGGTATCCGGTAATCAACCCCGCTTCTTCCAGCGACCGGACACGGCGCAAACAGGGCGGCGCCGAAATGCCGACACGCGCCGACAGCTCCACATTGGTCATACGGCCATCGGCCTGCAACTCCGCCAGAATTTTCCGGTCAATCGGGTCGAGTTTGGTAAGCGGCATATCTGTCCCTGCTTGGTTCCTAGGTGTCCGTTATTATCGACAAGCCGCCCCGCGCGCAATAATATTTCGCCACCCACCGCGAAAATTCCGTTTTCCCGAAATCCCCCCCGCGTCATACGAAAACCGGCTTGCCCTTCCTTCACAGGAAGCAGACGACCGCCTATATACGCTGCAACGCATTAACAAAAGGCCAATTATCATGTCTGAAACACGTCACACCCGCCTGCTGATCATCGGCTCCGGTCCGGCCGGATACACCGCCGGTGTCTACGGCGCGCGCGCCATGCTGGAACCGGTTCTGGTGCAGGGCATCCAGCCCGGCGGCCAGCTAACCATCACCACCGAGGTCGAAAACTGGCCCGGCCGGACCGAGGTGCAAGGCCCCGACCTGATGGTCGAAATGGAACAGCACGCCCGCGCCGCCGGAACCGAGATCATCGCCGACCACATCAGCGACCTCGACCTGTCCAAACGCCCCTTCACGGCCAAAGGCGACGGCGGCACCACCTACACCGCCGACGCGGTGATCCTGGCCACCGGCGCACAGGCCAAATGGCTCGGCCTGCCGTCCGAGGAAAAATTCAAGGGCTTCGGCGTCTCGGCCTGCGCCACCTGCGACGGCTTCTTCTATCGCGGACAAGAGGTCGTGGTCATCGGCGGCGGCAACTCGGCGGTGGAAGAGGCCCTGTTCCTCACCAACTTCGCCTCCAAGGTCACGCTGATCCATCGCCGCGACGAGCTGCGCTCGGAAAAAATCCTTCAGGAACGCCTGTTGAAAAACCCGAAGATCGAACCGCTCTGGTTCAACGAACTGGTGGAGGTCTACGGCTCCGACTCCCCGATGGGCGTCGAGGGTGTGCGCACCAAAAACGTCAAAACCGGCGAGATCACCGACATCCCCTGCAAGGGCGTCTTCATCGCCATCGGCCACGCGCCCTCCTCCGAACTGGTCAAGGACACGCTGGAAACCCACATGGGCGGCTATGTCGTCACCAAACCCGACAGCACCGAAACCTCGATCCCCGGTGTCTTTGCCGCGGGCGACCTGACCGACTACAAATACCGCCAGGCCGTGACCTCCGCCGGCATGGGTTGCATGGCCGCGCTTGAGGCCGAACGCTTCCTGTCTGCCGGGGAATAGCAGACCCAGCCCCCGGGGCGGCCCGATGCGGCCGCCCTTTGCATATTCGCCAGCGCCGGCGTTTCGATTGCCGGCGTTGCACAGAACATTCTTCCGCTTTCACCGAAAACCCGCTAATATCCGCCCGATATTGCAATTTCCGCGCATTTCGGTTGAAACCCTCGCCAATTCCCGCATAAACCAGCCCCGAAACACACCCCGCTTTATATCGAGAACCCCATGAAAATCGCCAATCTTTCGCCCGTCCCCGAACTCTATGTTTCGTATAACAGCGCCGAGAAGCTGAAAAACGAGGCCGCCGACCTGCCCAGCTGGGACCTGACCCCCCGCCAGATGTGCGATCTGGAACTGCTGATGAACGGCGGTTTCGCCCCGCTGAACGGTTTTCTCGGTGAAGAAGACTACAACAGCGTCCTCGACACCATGCGGCTGGCCGACGGGTCGCTCTGGCCGATGCCGATCACACTGGACGTCAGCCAGGCCTTCTCCGAAACCGTCGAGGACGGCCAGGACATCGCCCTGCGCGACCCCGAAGGCGTGATCCTTGCCATCCTGTCGGTCACCGACAAATGGACCCCCGACAAATCGCGCGAGGCTACCGCCGTCTTCGGCGCCGACGACCTCGCCCATCCGGCGGTCAACTACCTGCACAACACGGCGGGTGACGTCTATCTCGGCGGGCAGATCATCGGTATTCAGGCGCCGGTGCATTACGACTATCGCGCGCGCCGCAATACCCCGAACGAATTGCGCACCTATTTCCGCAAAATGGGCTGGCGCCGCGTCGTTGCCTTCCAGACCCGCAACCCGCTGCACCGCGCGCATCAGGAACTGACCTTCCGCGCCGCCAAAGAAGCGCAAGCCAACCTGCTGATCCATCCGGTTGTCGGGCTGACCAAACCGGGCGACATCGACCATTTCACCCGCGTGCGCTGCTACGAGGCGGTGCTTGATAAATATCCGTCGTCTACCACATCGCTTTCCCTCCTCAATCTTGCCATGCGCATGGGTGGCCCGCGCGAGGCCGTCTGGCATGGCCTGATCCGCGCCAACCACGGCTGCACCCACTTCATCGTCGGTCGCGACCACGCCGGCCCGGGCAAGAATTCCGCCGGCGAGGATTTCTACGGTCCCTACGATGCACAGGAATTGTTTAGAAAGTATGAATCCGAAATCGGCGTCGAAATGGTGCCGTTCAAACACATGGTCTATGTGCAGGAAAAGGCGCAATACGAACCGATAGACGAGGTCGCGCCCGACAAAACCGTCCTCAACATTTCCGGCACGGAACTGCGTCGCCGCCTGACCGAGGGTCTCGATATCCCCGACTGGTTTTCCTTCCCCGAGGTGGTCACGGAACTGCGCCGCACCCGTCCGGCCAAATCGAAACAGGGGTTCACCGTATTTTTCACCGGCCTGTCCGGCTCCGGCAAATCCACCATCGCCAACGCGCTGATGGTCAAGCTGATGGAAATGGGCGGCCGCCCCGTCACGCTTCTGGACGGCGACGTGGTGCGCAAAAACCTGTCGTCCGAACTGGGTTTCAGCAAAGAACACCGCGACCTCAACATCCGCCGCATCGGCTATGTCGCCAGTGAAATCACCAAGAACGGCGGCATCGCGCTCTGCGCCCCGATCGCGCCCTACACCGCCACGCGCCGCGCCGTGCGCGAGGAAATCGAGCGGTTCGGCACCTTCGTCGAGGTCCACGTCGCCACCAGTCTCGAAGAATGCGAGCGCCGCGACCGCAAGGGGCTGTACAAACTGGCACGCGAGGGCAAGATCAAGGAATTCACCGGTATTTCCGACCCTTACGAAGAACCGGAAAACCCCGAATTGCGCGTCGAGACCGAGCATGTGGACGTTGACGACTGCGCACATCAGGTGATTTTGAAACTGGAACAATCCGGTCTGATCGCCGGATAAAACAAAAAGCGCATGGGCCCGTAGGGACGCCCATGCGCTTCAAGACTCGGGGATAAATTCCCCATACTCGCTACCCTGAACCGGAGCCTCCGCTCCTTACCTTCAGGGGATCGTCGTGTTTTTCCGTCACTGTGTTCCGGCAGCAACCGGCGCTTTTGCATTCTCCGGTTTGCGGTCTATCAATGGCCCGCCAGCCAATCAAAAAAACATTGCAACGAAGGTTCGAACACTTTGAAAGCCTAGGCTGGCCTCCCCGATCCCCCATACTCGTTACTAAACAATAACAATTTAACAAAACTTTACCGGCTTGCCGACCCGATAATAGGTATTTATCGAACAACTTAAATTCTACTGATATTGCGCGCCAATATGGAGCGGATACATTAAAAATTTCTGAAATTTAGGGCGTATTTTGGCCCAAATCACACCCCTCTGGATTGTCCGGACAAAATGTCGCACCATTGGCAGGCACGCTAACCCAACTTTTGGATAGGTATGGTCTGGTTCACTGATTCTTTTTTACGCCAAACCAGATCGACGAACAGCAACCCGTTTTCCAGCGAGGCCCCGACCACCTCCATCTGGGCGGCCAGCAAAAAGGTCTTGCGAAACCGTCGTCCGGCGATCCCCTGATGCAGATATTCGCGCCCGCCACCGCCGTCGTTTTTCTGCCCGCTGACTGTCAGATCGGCGCCGTCCAGCGTGATCGACAATTCCGGCAAGGCAAACCCGGCAACCGCCAGAACGATCCGGTACGCTGTTTCGCCACGCAACTCGATATTGAACGGCGGAAATCCGTCGCCGGCCGATTTCGCACACCGTTCCAACAACACTTCCAGCCGCTCGAAACCCAGCATGTGGGGTTGAAACTCGAACGCAGATTTCGGCATATCGACCCCTTTTCCAAATCCCCGCGCCAACAGGCACCACCCGACGGCGACCCGCAAAATATGGGACGGTTTGCGCGGAAAAACAAGTGCGGCGGGCTGTTCGACACGGCGCAAATTTGTTATATACCGGTTTCACCAGTTGCCGGAACCCCGCATGACCCCGACGCCCACCCTCGACCATCAGGAAATCATCCGCATCCGCCTGCGCCTGCTGACCGGACAACACCGCGACCTGGACGCCGCCATTCACGCGCTGGCACAGACCCGCACCGCCGACCCGCTGGCCCTGCGCCGGCTGAAAAAACAGAAACTCGCCCTCAAAGACGCCATCGCCAGCCTCGAGGACGAGCTGACCCCCGACATCATCGCCTGACCCGACACAACCCCAACCCGCAGGAGGCCGGACATGACCCCCCCGAAAATCGGTATCATCATGGGCAGCCAGTCCGACTGGCCCACCATGAAGGCCGCCGCAGAAATCCTCGATGAACTCGGCCTTGGATACGAGAAAAAAATCGTCTCGGCCCATCGCACCCCCGACCGGCTGTGGGACTACGGCAAGACCGCCGTCGCGCGCGGCCTGCGGGTAATCATTGCCGGTGCCGGCGGGGCGGCACACCTGCCCGGCATGATGGCCTCGAAAACCCGCGTGCCGGTGCTGGGCGTTCCGATACAGACCCGCGCGCTGTCGGGTGTGGATTCGCTGTATTCCATCGTGCAGATGCCCAGGGGCTTCCCTGTTGCCACCATGGCAATCGGTGCGGCGGGTGCCGCCAACGCCGGGCTGATGGCCGCCGCGATCCTGGCCACCACCGATCAGGAACTGGCCCGACGGCTGGATACATGGCGCGCGACCTTGTCGGCCTCGATTGCGGACGAACCCCATGACTAGCCCGCTGTCACCTGGCGCCACCGTCGGCATTCTGGGGGGCGGGCAACTGGGCCGGATGCTGTCGATGGCAGCCGCCCGCCTGGGCCTGAAGACCCACATATTCGAGCCGCTCGCCAACCCGCCGGCCGGCGACGTCGCCGCCTGCGTAACCACCGCCCCTTACGACGACACCGCAGCGTTGACCGAATTCGCCAACTCGGTCGATGTCATCACATTCGAGTTCGAAAATATCCCGACTGCGGCGCTGGACATTCTGGAATCCATCCGCCCCGTGCGCCCGCGCCGCAACGCGCTGGCCGTGTCACAAGACCGGATGGCCGAAAAGAAATTCCTGACCTCGCTTGGCCTGCATGTCGCGCCTTTTGCGCAGGTCGATACGCTGGACGACCTGCAAACCGCGCTGGAAACTGTCGGCACGCCCGCCATTCTGAAAACCCGCCGGTTCGGCTATGACGGCAAGGGGCAGGTGCGTATCACCGACCCCGCGCAAGCAACCGAAGCCTTTGCCGCAGTGCAAGGCGCACCGGCCGTTCTGGAAGGTTTCGTCGATTTCCAGCGCGAGATTTCGGTGATTGCCGCACGCGGTATCGACGGCGCGGTGGTCTGTTATGACCCGGGCGAGAATATCCACAAGGACGGTATCCTCGACACCACCACCGTTCCCGCCACCCTCGCGGCGGGCCAGCATATGCAGGCGGTTCTGCTGGCCGGAAATATCCTGAACGCGCTCGATTACACCGGCGTGATGGGGGTGGAACTGTTCGTCACCCCCGCCGGTTTACTGGTGAACGAGGTGGCGCCGCGCGTGCATAACTCGGGCCACTGGACGCAGAACGGCTGCGTCATCGACCAGTTCGAACAACATATCCGCGCGGTCGCCGGCTGGCCGCTGGGCGATGCGACGCGCCATAGCGACGTGGTAATGACCAACCTGATCGGTGACGATGTGCTGCGATACGCCGGTATCACCGACGCGGGGCTTCACCTTTACGGCAAGGCGGATATCAAGGCGGGGCGCAAGATGGGGCATATAAACCGGCTTGAACCGCGGTCCTGATATATCAAAACGACCGCGGGGTCCCGCGATAGAACTTTTCGCGCAACCCGTTGTAAAACAGTGTAAAAGCATGGCTGTTGCCCATGGGCAATTTTTTCGTTTGCGACCGGAAAAACCGAAGCCCCCGCCATTTGACGGGGGCCTCGCTGCCCGATAACAATCCGGCGAAACCGGGTCAGGGTCAGCCGTAGACCGACTCTTTGCCGAACTTCTTGGTCAGCATGTAATAAATGACCGCACGATATTTGTTGCGGTTGGATTTGCCGTATGTCTCGATCGCGTCATTGATCGCCGCCATCAGTTCCGGCCCGTCCGACAGGCCGAGCTTCTTGATCAGAAAGTTGTTTTTCACGGTCTCCAGTTCCGATTCCTGCGAGCCGGCCACCGTAGACGCATCGGCGTTATAGATCGACGGGCCGCAACCGATGGTGACTTTGGTCAGCAGATCCATATCCGGAGTCATTCCGCATTTTTCTTTCAGGTCGGATGCATAAATTGCAATAAGGTCGTCGCGTTTGCTCATACCGTTTTCCTTTATATTCGGGGCCAGTGCCCATGTGGGTAATTACAGGCATATCGTAGGACAGTTAAGCCATATCCGCAACATTTAGTATCAACACGCCGGAAAACCGGCTGAATGTTGCGTTACGGACGCGGGCGCGGCGCCAGAACCGCCACCAATACACCGCCCAGTACCAGCGCCGTGGAGATGGCAAAACGCCAACTGGCGGCCTCGGCCAGAAACAGCATACCCCCCGCCAGCGCGATGATCGGCACCGAAAGTTGCACAATCGCGGCCAGACTGGAATCGAGCCTGGGCAGCGTCGCATACCAGATCGCATAGCCCAGTCCCGAAGCCAGTGCGCCGGATGCCACCGCCAGCGCCGCCCCGCCGGCACTGACCGGCACAGCGGATGGCAACAGCAGCCACAGCACTGCGGCCACCGGCGCGGCCAGCAGAAAATTCGCCGCTGTTGCCGCCAGCGGCGCGGTGACGTGGCGGCCGCGTAACGAATAGACACCCCAGCCAACCGCCGAAGCCAGCATCAGCAACACCCCGACCGGCGCTGGTGCGCTGCCCCCCGGGGCGAACAGGATCGC
>CAZDLV010000023.1:0-18154 GCA_964506345.1 uncultured Rhodobacterales bacterium
TGAGGCCGTCGGCCACCGTCTCGGGCGCGTCATCGGCAATGATGTGCCCGGCCTTTCGTGATCAACGGCACGGTTTTCTCGAACATGGCTTACGAAGGTTTTCAGGCCGCGTTCGACAAACTGCTGACGCAGTAAGGCGTTACGCATCCGGCGGCACCCCGTTTTGTTCGGCGCGCCGCCGGTTTTTCTGCAACGCCCGGAATTCCGCACGTTGCAGCAACGTCTCCAGCGCCTGCACGCGCGCGGCAGCGGTCTGCGCGCGGCGGCGGCTTTCTTCCTGTCGCGCCTGCGCCCGCGCCAGTTCATCCGCCAGTTCGCCCAACCGTTGTCCGGTCCAGTTTTGCCAGCGCGCGACCACGGCCAAATCCTGCCCGGCCACCGTCGCCGGGTGAAATGCCCGCGCGCGCAGGTCCGATCCGGCCTGCTCCAGAGCCCGCCGTTCCCGCAAACAGGCCGCAAAATATGCCAGATCGCGCTGTTGCATCTTTTGCGCGAGAACCAGCAGCCGACGCAGATCATCCGCCGTCATTCCCCCCCCTTTCGCGGACCTTTTTCCGCATAATTTCGGCAAAACGCAGCGCCGCGGCGATGGCTTTGTAATGTTCGGGCGCGATTTCCTGCCCGATTTTGACCGTTGCATAAATCGCACGCGCGGTTGGCGGATCACTGTGGATCGGCACCCCGCCGAGGCTGGCGGCCTCGCGGATACGGGCGGCCACCTCGCCCTTGCCCTTGGCAACACAGGTTGGCGCCGATCCGGGCTTGCGGCTCCATTTCAGGGCGACGGCGTAGCGGGTCGGGTTGACGACAACAACATCGGCCTTCGGAACGTCCAGCAACATGCGGTTGGTGGCAATATCGCGCCCTTTCTGGCGGCGTTGCGATTTGGTGTGCGGGTCGCCCTCGGAATCCTTGTTTTCGTCTTTCAGTTCCTGCAACGACATGCGTTGCTTGCGGGCGAAATTGAACCGCTGCCAGATGACGTCAACCAGACCGACCAGAACGGAAAACACGGTTACCAGCGTCAGCAAATCCACAAGAACCCGAAAAATCATGGCGACCAGATCAGCCGGATTTCCGCGCGACACCCCCAGAAGCGGGCCGAACAGGTTCGAAAGATACAGCCCGACAATCACCGTCACCGCCGACATTTTGACAAAGGTTTTCCCGAACTCCACCAGCCCCGCGACCCCGAACTTGTTTTTGGCACCGGCAACGGGGGATATCTTGTTCAGTTTCGGCATCAGCTTGTGCGGGGCGACAACAAACCCGCGTTGCGCCAGAATCGACATAAGTGAAAATACCACCGGAATGATGAAAATCGCGCCGACAGGGGCCAGCGCCCGCAGGATAATTCCGGCCGAAACCGCCATCCCGCCGGGGCCGAGGATCGCGCCATCCAGCCGGTCGGGCATCGCCAGAAACACCTGTAACCCGGACGCCATTTCGGGCACGGCAATCGCTCCGAACGCCAGAAACGCCACCAACAGCCCCAGATACGAGGCCGCCGCCGACAGGTCCATCGATTTGGGAATGTCGCCCTTCTTTCGCGCTTTCTCCAGTTTTTGCGGTGTCGCGTCGTGCGATTTCTCGCCGCTGTCCTGCTCGCCCGCGGCCATCAGGGCAACGCCAGCGGGCTGGCCAGAACCCGATCCATCTGTCCGCTCCAGACCTGCAACATTACCGGCGCGCCCAACAGCAACAAAATAATGGCCACGCCGGTAATCAGCGGCGCCCCGACAAAAGCCACCAGCAACGTCGGCATCGCGCGGTTGATCGCGCCCAACCCCAGATTATAGGCGAAAGAGGCAACCAGAAACGGCCCCGCCAGCGTGAATGCCAGGGCGAAACTTTGCGATACGCGCGCCACGCCCCATGTCGCGACATCGCCGCCCGACGGGACCAGTCCGGCGGGCAATATCCGGTAGGAATCGATGATCGCCATCGCGGCCTTGATGTGCAGACCGCTGGCCAGAACCAGCGCCAGACCGGTCAGAACCAGCAGGTTTCCCACGGCGGGCATCGGGTCCGGCGTCACCCCCGCCCCGGCGATCTGCGTGATCGAGGTGCTTTGCGCGGCGATGGAGCCGGCCAGTTGCAGCGCCAGCACCAGCAGGCGGATGGAGATGCCGATCAGGATGCCGATTCCCGCCTCGATCACGATCAACACCGGCATAACGGCCAGTCCGGCGCGCGGCATGGTTCCGGCGACCGCCGGCCAGACGATCGCGGTAAAGGCCAGCGCCACCAGCAGACGCACCCGTATTGGCAGGCTTTGTTCGCCGAAACCGGGCAACAATGCACTGATCGCGCCGACGCGGGCGAACACCAGAACCAGCCCGACAAATGCCGGTTCGCTAAAATCCAGCAGCCGGACAAGCGCCGCCATCCCTAGGCGACCCCGACCAAAGTCGGTTTCGAATTTGCCCCGACCTCCTCGAACGAAAACACCGGATTTCGGATGCCTTTCGCCGATAAAACCGTGTGGATAAACCGCCGCCGTCGCGTCGCGGTGACAATCGCCGGATAGCGCCCGTCGGTTCCGGCCCTGGCGACGGTTTGCGCAACCGATTCGGCAAGCCGGTTGAATTCCTCGGGCGGCAAGGCCACGTCCACGGCGCCGGATTCGCCTTTGATCTGGTATTTTTCGAACAGATCCTCCCATTCCGGCCCCAACTGGATCAACGGCAAGGCGCCGTCTTTTTCCTCCAGCTCCGCGACTATCTGGAACCCCAGCCGGTGGCGGACATGTTCGCAGATTGCCTCGACGCCGGTTAACAGACCGTTAATTTCGGCGATGGATTCCAGCACCAGCGGCAGATTCCGGATCGAAACCTGCTCTTGCAGCAACAACCGCAACACGGCGTGCAGGGTATCGACCGGCACTTTGTCCGGCACCATTTCATCCAGCATACGCCGGTTCGCCTCGGCCCTGGCCGGATCGGAAACGGCCACAAACTCGTCCAGCAACTTGCGCAGGGAGCGGCGCGAGAACAGCCGGGCGAAGTTCTGTTTTATCACCTCCAGCAGATGCGTCGCGACGACCTCGCTGGGGGTGACGACCGACAGGCCCAGCAAGGCGGCCTCTTCCTGTTGGTCCGGCGCGATCCAGCGCGCCGGCGCGCCATAAACCGGTTCTTTCACGTCGATGCCGTCGGGTGGGGTCATGTCGGAATCGCTTAACAATACCAGAACCTTGTCTTTTTCCAGAGTCGAACGCGCGACCTCTACCCCCTGAATACGAATGGCATATTCGCCCCCATCCAGCATTGGCGTGTCCGTCAGGCGGATTTCGGGGATAATCAGGCCGTAGGTGGCGGCAATATGGTTCCGCATATTGGTGATTCGCGTGTCCAGACCGGTGGCCGCATCCATGACCACCGGCACCAGACCGGCGGAAAACTCGATATGGATTTCGTCGAGGTCGAGCATATCCCCCAGTGATTTCCCCACCGGTCCGGCGTTGGGTTCCAGCGCAATCGCCTTGGCCGCCGCCGCCTCGCGCATCTGGCGCCGATAGGCCAGCCATGCGGCCCCGCCCAACACCAGCGCACCGATAAAAAACGGCACCAGGGGCAGGCCGGGGATCAGCGCGAACAACGCCATCAACGCCGCCACCGTCGCCAGCGCCGACGGATACCGGCCCAGTTGCCCCAGTAACGCCTTGTCGGTTGACCCGTGCGCGCCGCCTTTGGACAACAACAATGCGGTGGCAATCGAAATGATCACCGAGGGGATCTGGCTGACCAGCCCGTCGCCGACGGTCAGAATCGCATAGGTCTCGAACGCCTTGCCGATCGGCATCCCGTGGATAAACAGCCCGATTGCCAGCCCCATCACCAGATTGAGCATGGTGATCAGCAGCCCCGCCACCGCGTCGCCCTTCACAAACTTCGACGCCCCGTCGAGCGAGCCGAAAAACGTGGTTTCCTCCTGCTCGACCTTGCGGCGTTCTTTGGCCTCGGCATGGCCGATCACCCCCGCCGCCATATCGCTGTCGATCGCCAGTTGTTTGCCCGGCATCCCGTCCAGCGCAAAGCGCGCGCCGACCTCGGCCATACGGCCCGCGCCCTTGGTGATGACGATGAAATTCACGATCATCAGCACTCCGAACACCACCAGCCCCATGAACACCGAGCCGCCCATGATGAACCGGGCAAAGCCATAGATCACATCCCCCGCCGCATCCGGCCCGTTATGCCCCTCGCCGATGATCAGCTTGGTGGACGAGACGTTGAGCGACAGCCGCAACATCAGGCTGGCCAACAGGATCGTCGGAAAGGACGAGAAATCCAGAGGCCGTTCGATAAACAGCGTGATAGTGAATATCAGGATGGCGAGGCCGAAACTGACCGACAGCCCGAGGTCCAGAATCCACGCCGGCATCGGCAGGATCATCATCACGATCACCGCCATCAGCGCCAGCGCCAGCAGCACGGTCGGCTGGAACAACGTCGCGATGTGAAAATTCTTCAACATCTAGAACAGCGCCCCCGTCGCCCGCGTCAGCAACGAGCCGCCGCCGCCAGAAACCGGCCTGTCCGCAAGACTGCCGTTGCGTGCCAGAACCACCGGCCCGTTGCTGCGCGCAAACGGATCCCATGTGGACGGGTCGGCGGCCACGGTGCCGGTATTTTCCGCAACAATGGCCGGCAGGTTATCGGGCACGCTGCCCAGCCCCGCAAGTATCCGCGTAAACCGCGCCCGATACCCCGCCGCCAGCGTTTCCCGGCGCGAATGATACGCACCGGCCGCCCATTCCCAGGTTCCGCCCTCGGCAAACAGTTTGCCCATAAAGCGCGCGGCATAGGCGGCGTTTTCCTGCGGCCCGAACATCTGCTCCACCGAGGCAAAGGCCTGCCCGTGCCAGCGATAGTTGATCTGGAAACAGCCGACATCGAAACTGCGCGCGCCAGCGGCCAGACTCTCGCGTGCGAAGGCCTCGGCCTCGGCCCGTGTGTCGAACCAGTAGCCCTTGCCCTCCAGATTGATCGTCCAGGGCCATGGCCGGAACGCCCCGCCACGGCTGCGTCCCGTTTCCACCAGCGTCAGCGCCCGCATCACATCGACCGGCATGTTTGCCACCTGCGCCGCCCGCGTCGCTGCAACCTCGCACAGGGCGGCATCGTCCGTTCCCGCCCATGCGGCAAACGGCCAAAGCAACAGAAAACCCGCAATTCGCGCAGGAAACATTCGTGGATTCTCCCGAATAAGATCTCCATTCGGGTTTAGGGACCAAGTGTTACCAAGTGGTAACCGGCCCCCCGTTTTAATCCAGCAATTTGAATTGATTGATAAACAGTTCTTTTACCGCCGCCGCCTCGACATCCAGACAGACATCCACCGCCGGACTACGCGCCGCCGGTGCCGCCACCGTCTGTCCCTGCGCCTCGCCCGAAGTAACGACGGTCAACGGGACGGAAGACATGGTAAAATACTGCGGATGCGCCGCCGCGATCACCGCTGCCGGATCGTGCAGGGAACAGCCGTCGAACTTGCCGACACTTTCATAGAAACGCAGGTAAAATTCGCTGATATCCTTGATAAACCCGCCAAGGCGCGGCGCGTTTTCGCGGATTGTGTCGAAATCCGCCGCCGGACATGAAATCTCGTGCGTCACGTCCAGCCCGACCAGAACCACCGGCCAGCCGGCGGCGAAAACCTCGGCCGCCGCGTGCGGGTCGTGATAGATGTTCGCCTCGGCAAACGGTGTGATATTCCCCGCCGTTTCCACCGCACCGCCCATGATCACCACCTTTTTCACCGTCTGCGCAATCGACGGATCCAGCCGCAGCGCCAGCGCCAGATTGGTGAGCGGGCCGATGGCGCAGATCACCACCTCGCCCGGATTGTCGGCGCAAGTCTGCACCAGAAACTCCGCCGCGCTCATGTCCAGCGCCTTGCCGCGCGGAACCGCTGCCGGAATATCGCCGAAACCCTCGTCCCCGTGCACGCGGTGCGAGGGCGGCGACAACGGCATGGCCAGCGGCGCGGCGGCCCCTTCGGCCACCGGCGCGTCGATCCCCGCCATCTCCAGCAGCCGCAGGGCGTTGCGCGTCGCCTGTTCCACATAGACATTGCCGAAAACCGTGGTCAGGCCGAGGATCTCGATCATTGGATCGGCCGCCGCGTAATGGATCGCCATGGCGTCGTCGATGCCCGGATCCGTGTCGATAATCATGCGCGTAGTCATCCGGCACCCTTCAGAAATGCCAGCACCTCGTCCGCCGACGGAATGGCCGCCGCCGCCCCCTCGCGCGTGACCTGAATGGCCGCAGCCGCAGCCGCCTGCGTCAACGCATCCTTCGCGGACCAGCCCGCATCGCGCGCCGCCAGAAAATAGCCCAGAAACGTATCGCCCGCCCCCGTGGTATCCACCGGAGTCACCCTGAACGCCGCCACCGTATCCTTGTGCCGGCCGCTGCGCAGCACCGCGCCGTCGCCGCCGCGCGTGATCAACGCCTGCGCCACCGGCAGATCGTCCAGCTCCGCATCCAGCGCATCGGCCAGTTGCGCCGCCTCGATGTCGTTCACGGCCAGCAGATCGACCAGCGGCAACATTTCCGCCGCGGCCGAGGCATCGAACGGCGCCGCGGCATAGGCCACCTTCATCCCTTTGGCCCGCGCCGCCAGTGCCGCCGTATGCCCCAGACTGGTTTCGTTCTGCAACAACAGCCAGTCACCCGCCTGCGCATCGGCCAGCGCGGCCTCCAGCATCGCCTCGGTCAGCCCCCGATTGGCCCCCGCAAACAGCACAATGGCGTTTTCGCCCGCATCATCCACGTTGATAATCGCATGGCCCGTCGGCACGTCGAGCGTGGCGATGTGATCCACCTCCACCCCCGCCTCGCGCAATATATCGACCGTCCAGCCGCCCTCCGGCCCGATGGCGCCGATATGCACCACGCGCCCGCCGGCCCTGGCCACGGCAATCGACTGGTTCGCACCCTTGCCGCCCAGCCCGCGATGGAACGCGGTCGAGGACAGCGTTTCCCCCGCTGCCGGCAGATGCGGCACCCGATACACATGGTCGATATTGACCGAACCGAGGTTATAGACCGTCATGTCAGCCGACCTTGCAGGCGGCCATGATCGCCATGTTCAGAATGTCGTTGACGGTCGAGGTCGTGGCGCAGATTTTCACCTCTTTATCAATGCCGCTCAGGATCGGGCCGATCACGGTCGCCCCCGCCATCTCCTGCATCATCTTGACGGAAATCGAGGCCGAATGCCGCGCCGGCACCACCAGAATATTCGCGGGACCGGTCAGGCGGCAAAACGGATACTGTTTCATCACATCCATATTCAGCGCCACATCCACGGTCATCTCGCCGTCATATTCGAAATCGACGCCGCGCTTGTCCAGCACCTCGGCCGCCATCTCCATCTTCTCGGCACGTTCCGAAACCGGATAGCCGAAGTTGGAGAAACTGGCAAAAGCCACCCGCGGTTCCAGCCCCAGCGAGCGGGCCACCACCGCCGCGCGCTCGGCAATATCGGCCAGATCCTCGGCCTCGGGCCATTCATGCACCAATGTATCGGCGACCAGCACCATACGGCCACGGTTCAGCACCGCCGTCACGCCCACGGCGCCGTCCCCCGGTCCGGCATCGAAAACATGGTTGATCAGCGACAGAACCTGCGCCGACTTGCGCGTCGCCCCCGTCACCATGCCGTCCACGTCGCCATATGCCAGCATCAGGGCGGAAAACACATGCCGGTCGCGGCTGGCCAGCACATGGCAATCACGTTGGTCGAAACCCTTGCGTTGCAGGCGTTTATACAGGAAATCCTCGTATTCCTTCAGGTTGTCCACCATGGCGGCGTTGATGATCTCGATCTCGTCGAAGGCTTCGGGCATGCCGGCCTCGGTCAGGAAATCCTTGATCTCGTCGCGCCGCCCGACCACGACCGGTTCGCCCAGACCCGAGCGTTTATAGGCCACCGCCGCGCGGACCACGCGGGCATCGTCGCCCTCGGCAAAGACAATCCGCGCCTGTTCCTGCTTGGCCCGCGCATACAACGCCCGCAGGATGGAGGCCGTCGGGTCCAGCCGTTCTTTCAGCGCCTCTTCATAGGCATCCATGTCGATAATCGGGCGCCGCGCGACGCCGGTATCCATGCCCGCGCGCGCCACGGCCGGCGGGATTACATAGATCAGGCGCGGGTCGAACGGCGTCGGGATGATATACTCGCGCCCGAACGACATCTTGGTGCCATAGGCCAGCGCCACCTCGTCCGGCACATCCTCGCGCGCCAGTGCGGCCAGCGCCTCGGCACAGGCGATTTTCATTTCGTCGTTGATGGCGCGCGCGTGAATGTCGAGCGCCCCGCGAAACAGGTAGGGGAAGCCCAGAACGTTGTTCACCTGATTGGGATAATCCGAACGCCCCGTGGCGACAATCGCATCCTTGCGCACCGCGTGCGCCTCCTCGGGGGTGATTTCGGGGTCGGGGTTGGCCATGGCGAAAATCACCGGATCGGCGGCCATGCTCGCCACCATCTCCGCCGTCACCGCGCCCTTGGCCGACACGCCCAGAAACACATCCGCCCCCTGCATCGCCTGTTCCAGTGTGCGCAGGTCGGTGTTGGCGGCATGGGCCGATTTCCACTGGTTCATACCCTCGGTCCGGCCCTGATAGATCACGCCCTTGGTGTCGCAAACGATGCAGTTGTCATGCTTGGCACCCATGGATTTCAGCAGCTCGATACAGGCAATCCCCGCCGCACCGGCCCCGTTCAGCACGATCCGGCAATCCTCGATCTTCTTGCCGGAAATATGCAGCGCATTGATCAGCCCGGCCGCACAGATCACCGCCGTGCCGTGCTGGTCGTCGTGGAAAACCGGAATGTCCATCATTTCCTTGAGCCGCTGCTCGATGATGAAACATTCGGGCGCCTTGATGTCCTCCAGATTGATGCCGCCAAATGCCGGTCCCATGATCGACACCGCGTTGATGATCGCCTCGGGGTCCTCGGTGTCCAGCTCTATGTCGATGGCGTTGACGTCGGCGAACCGCTTGAACAGCACCGCCTTGCCCTCCATCACCGGTTTCGAGGCCAGCGCCCCCAGGTTGCCCATCCCCAGAATGGCCGAACCGTTGGAAATCACCGCCACCATATTGCCCTTGGCGGTGTAGTCATAGGCCAGTTCGGGGTTCTGCGCGATTGCCTCGACCGGCGCGGCAACACCGGGTGAATAGGCCAGCGACAAATCCCGCTGCGTCGCCATCGGGGTGGAGGCAATGACCTCGACCTTGCCGGGTTTTGGCTCGAGGTGATAGGCGAGGGCCTCTTCGTCGGTCACTTTGGTATTATCGGACATATTCACCGCTTTCTGCTGCAATCGAACGGAAACTTTACGTCGGTGCGAAAATGATCACAACCGTTTCCGCCGCTTATCTGGCGATATCCACCCGGACAAGCCGGTGGTTCGAGGCGGCGTCGGCGCGATACACACCGGTGTCCACGACGCGGAACATGCGCGACGGCAGCACATAATCCACCCGCATTTCACCGACCCCAGCCCATTCAACCGTCGCCAGGTCCGCCAGTTGCGGCGGATCCTGCAACGCCGGATGCGCCAGCAAGGCCCGCAGGTCCGGTTTCAACCCCTCGCCGCGCACCGGATCGTTGTTGAAGTCCCCCAGCAGCACAAAACCACCCCCCGCGAACGGGGCGGTGCGGCCGGCATCGTCGGCAACCGGCACACCCGACAGATAGCGGTACCAAAACCGCAGCTCCGCTGCATTTCTGCGCCCGTTCCGGTCGTCCGGCCCGTCGAAAACCGGCGGCGTCGCGTGCAGCGCCAGCAGGCGGAAATCGCCGCCGGGGGCCTGCACGTTAACATCCCAGAACCCGTGCGAGGCCAGCGGCAGCCCGTCTTGCCACGGAAACTTCGTAAAACTGCGCGCATCGCCCAGCGGATAGCGCGACAGCAACGCCATCGCGCCGTTGCCCGGGAACCGGCCGAACCCCAGCGCGTCGCGCCAGCCATTGACCCGCCCGTCGCCGTCCAGATCGCGCCCCGACGGGCGGCCCGCATTGCCAGCCGGCGCGAAAGCATAGTCATAGGTAATGCCCGCCCGCGCCAGTGCCGCCTGAAACGCCGACAGGGCCAGCAAGGCGTAATCCTGATCGAAACCGGTTAACAACAGAATATCGGGATGCACGGTTGCAATGGTATCGACCACCGCCAGCACCTGCGGATCGTCGCCGGCAAGGATTGCCTTCAACAACACCCCCGGCCCTTTGCGCCCCAGCGAGACATTGTATGTGGCAACCCGCAAGGTCTGCGCCGCAACCGTCGTGGCCAGACCGGCCAGCAGTATCGAAACAAGCGCGACTAGCGCCGCGCGCGCGCGATAATTCCGGCGATCCGCAAAATCGCCAGCGCCCGCATCAGCAGACCGCTGGAAACAAATATCCACAGGGTTGTCGCCCATATGATCGCCTGATCGTTTTCAAAAATATCGGTGGTGAACCAGTCGATCCCGTATGTAGGGATATAAGGTAAAGCATAGATTAACACGACGGCGAGAACGATATTGAAATAGGCATCGCGGCGTAACCTTTTGACAATATCCACGCCTTCGCGCACCGTAAACATCGGCAAATTGATCCACAGGTTGAAGCCGTGCCGGTCGGCGGGCCAGCGAAACAGCCACAGCAGCGCGGCAAATATCACGGTTAACCCGAATCCGGCCACAAAACTGGTGGATGCCGTCAACACCAGCAGCAATGCCGAGGTATCCGAGAACCGCGCGTCTTGCAGGACAACGTCGATCGCGTGACCAACCGGGCTGTAGGGAAAATCGAGTATCGCCGCCGCCTGTTGTGCCCAATCGACAACGGCCGCGTCGGGCAGGTTCAATTCCACCGCGCGGCTGATCAGCGTCACCAGCACGACCTGCATTGCGATGGTAAACACCCGAAACCGGTTATAGGGCGGGGCGAAGCGGAAATCGACGAAACCGGGGCTGTCGGAGCCATACTCGAATATGGTGAACACACCGACGATCCCGCCGATAATCAGCGACAGTTCCAGCGAGGCCTGTGGTGCCGACGGCAACAACAGCGACGGGATCGTGACCACGACCACGACCCAGAATCCCCTGAAAATTGCCCCCAAAAGGCGCATCTACGCCCTTTCTATCCCTGAATTACACCCACGGCATTTCCACACCGTGCTTCGCTTCGAAGGTTTCGATCCGGTCCGCCTTTTGCAAGGTCAGGCCGATATCGTCCAGCCCGTTAAGCAGGCAATGCTTTTTGAAGGCATCCACCTCGAACGAAATCTCTCCTCCGTCAGGCCCTTTGATGACCTGATCTTCCAAATCGACCGTCACCACGGCATTGGCGCCGCGGCCGGCGTCGTCCATCAGTTTATCGACATCTTCCTGCGGCAACACTATGGGCAGGATACCGTTTTTGAAGCAATTGTTAAAAAAGATATCGGCGAAACTTGTTGCAATTACAACACGAATCCCGAAATCGAGCAAGGCCCAAGGCGCATGTTCGCGCGACGATCCGCACCCGAAGTTGTCGCCGGCGACCAGGATTTGCGCATTGCGATAGGCCGGTTTGTTCAGCACGAAATCGGGGATCTCGTTGCCCGCGTCGTCATAACGCATCTCGTCGAACAGGTTTTTACCCAGTCCCGAACGTTTGATGGTTTTCAGGAACAGCTTCGGGATGATCATGTCGGTGTCGATATTGATCAGCGGCATCGGCGCGGCAACGCCTGTCAGTTTGGTGAATTTTTCCATTGTCTCGACTCCTTACAGATCACGCACATCGGCCAGATGGCCGGTCAGTGCCGCAGCGGCGGCCATGGCCGGAGAGACCAGATGTGTGCGGCCTCCGCGACCCTGCCGGCCTTCGAAGTTGCGGTTCGATGTGGCGGCGCACCGCTCGCCCGGCTGCAACTGGTCCGGGTTCATGGCCAGACACATGGAACACCCGGCCAGACGCCATTCGAAACCGGCATCCTGCAAAATCTGCGCGATGCCTTCTTCCTCGGCCTGCGCGCGGACAAGGCCCGAGCCGGGCACGACCATGGCGCGCATGCCTTCCTTGATCTTCTTGCCCTTGACCACCTCGGCTACGGCGCGCAGGTCCTCGATCCGGCCGTTGGTGCAGGAGCCGATGAAAACCGTGTCGATTTCGATATCGGTCAGCTTCATTCCCGGTTTCAGGCCCATGTATTCCAGCGAGCGGGCCACGGCATCGACCTTGCCGCCCTCGAAATCCTCGGGCGCGGGGACGGTGGCGGTGATGGGCAGAACGTCCTCGGGCGACGTGCCCCATGTGACGGAGGGGGCGATATCTCCGGCCTTGATGGTCAGCACCTTGTCGAAATGGGCGTCATCGTCGGAATAGAGCGTTTTCCAGTATGCCATCGCCTTGTCCCGGTCGGCCCCCTTCGGGGCGTGCGGGCGGCCTTTGACGTATTCGAAGGTGGTTTCGTCCGGTGCGATCAGACCGGCGCGGGCGCCGCCCTCGATCGCCATGTTGCACACCGTCATGCGCCCTTCCATCGACAGCGAGCGGATGGCGTCGCCGCAGTATTCGATGACGTAACCGGTGCCGCCGGCGGTGCCGGTCAGGCCGATGATGTGCATGGTGATGTCCTTGGCGGTGACGCCGTCGGGCAGGGTGCCGGTGACCTCGACCTTCATGTTTTTCGACTTGGCCTGAATCAGGGTCTGGGTGGCCAGAACATGTTCGACCTCGGAGGTGCCGATCCCGTGCGCCAGCGAACCGAAGGCGCCGTGGGTGGCGGTGTGGCTGTCGCCGCAGACCACCGTCATGCCGGGCAGGGTCCAGCCCTGTTCGGGGCCGACGATGTGGACAACACCCTGCCGCACATCGTCAACGGGATAGTAATGCACGCCGAAATCGCGGGCGTTTTTATCGAGCGCGTCCAGCTGGATGCGCGATTCCTCGTTCTCGACCCCGTTCAGGCGGTCGAGGGTGGTGGGGACGTTGTGGTCCGGCACGGCGATGGTTTTATCCGGCGCATGGACGGAGCGCCCCGCATTGCGCAACCCTTCGAAGGCTTGCGGGCTGGTGACTTCATGCACCAGATGGCGGTCGATATAGATCAGGCTGGAGCCGTCTTCGTCGGTCGAGATCAGATGATCGTCCCAGATTTTGTCATAGAGGGTTTTGGCGGTCATGGTTTTCTCCCGCAGGTATGTTTGGATGGGTTTCGCAGACAGAACGGGCGCGGTTCAGCCATTGGCGGCGAGGTGCAGCACCTCGCCGTGAAACCGCCAGGGCAGGCGGGTGTGGTCGTCCATGTCGAAAACTCGGGTCATGGGGCGTGTTTACAGGGGTTCGGGGAAAGGGGCAAGCAATCCTCACAAATCATACAGGTCCGAGAACTTCGCCTCCAGATAGGTCGCCAGCGGTGCCGCTGTGGGTTTGTGGCCGACGGCATCGGCGATGATGTCTTCGGGCGCTTTCAGGTGGGCCTTGTCGTGGACGTTGGTTTTCAGCCATGTCATGGCCTCGCCGGTTTCTCCTTTGCGGAAATACTCGTCGAGCGACGGTATATCCTGCTGCATCGTTGCGAACAGCTCGCCGGCATAGATATTGCCCAGCGAATAGGTCGGGAAATAGCCGAACAGGCCGACGGACCAATGCACGTCCTGCAACACGCCGTTCGAGGGTTTGTCCACGGCCACGCCGAAATCGCGCTCGAAAGTCTCGTTCCAGACGCCTTCCAGATCGGCCACCTGCAAGTCGCCGCGGATCATGGCGCTTTCCAGTTCGAAGCGCATCAGGATGTGCAGGTTGTAATGCACCTCGTCGGCCTCGGTGCGGATGTATCCGGCCTCCACCCGGTTGACGGCGCGATACAGGTCCCCGGGGGTGGCCAGACCGAAATCGCCCATCTCCGCCTGCATGACGCCGAACATCCATTCGGTGAATGCGCGCGAGCGGCCGATCTGGTTTTCCAGCATCCGCGACTGGCTTTCATGCACCCCCATGGAGGCATACTGCCCCGCCGGTGTGCGCGCCAGTTCAAGCGGCATGTTCTGTTCATAACGGGAATGCCCGACCTCGTGGATGGTGGAATAGAAACAGTCGAACACATTGTCGGGGTTGACCCGCGTGGTGATGCGCGAGTCCCGATTGTTGCCGGAGCTGAACGGATGGGTGCTGAGGTCCAGCCGCCCCGCATCCCAGTCATAATCGAAGGCATCGGCGAGACGGCGGGCGACGCGCATCTGCACGTCTGCGGGGAAAGGTTGCGTGATGCGCGGGGCGGGCGGTTTTTCCGCGATGCGGCCGCGCAGGTCGGTCAATGTCGGGCGCAGACTGCCGAGGAGTGCGGCGAGGGTCTTCGACTTTGCGTCCGGCTCGTAGTCGTTCAGCAGGGCGTCGTAGAGGTCGCCGCCATTGGCCAGACACGCGGCCTCTTGCCGGCGCAGGTTCAGGATGTTTTCCAGCGTCGGGGCAAAGGCGGCGAAATCGTCATTGGCGCGCGCATCGGCCCAGACCATTTGCGCCGCCGAGGTGGCGCGCGCCAGTTCCGTGGCCAGTTCGGCGGGGATTTTTGTGTTGCGTTCGTAGGCGCGTTTCGCCTCGCGCAGGTTGGCCTTGCCGGCCATGTCCAGTGACTGCTCGTCGATCGAGTCGAACCAGTCGGGCAGGCGCGGGTCGGTGCGCCGCGCGTGGATGGTGGTTTCCAGCGCCGCCATCTGTTCCGCGCGTTGCGCGTTGGCCTTGCGTGGCATCATTACCTCTTGATCCCAGCCGAGCAATCCGCCGATCTGTTCCAGCGCGGCGGTGGTTTTCAGGTGGTCAAGCAGGGTATCGTAAGCGGAATTGGTCATGGAAAGCGTCCGTTCAAATCTGGAATTTGCGGTATAGGAGCGCAAATCGCCAGAGGAGCCAAGCGGAAAGTGGAGCGGGCGGCTATTTCGGCTGGCTGGCCGCGGTTCCGTCCGGGGTCATGCCGATGGCCTGCACTGTCTCGCGCAGGATTTTGCAGAACCTCAGGACCGCCGGGCTTTGATGGTGGGCCTCGTTCCAGACAAGAAAGGCGTTGCGTTTGTAGATGCGCCCTTCGGGGACGCGGAACATCAGGTCGCCGGCCAGCATCCGGCCGACCACGCCCGGCACGATGGACACACCGGCGCCCGAGCGCACGAAAGCCTTCAGCGCCAGCGAACTTTCGACTTGCAGGCGCGACTCCGCAATGGCTTTGCGCACCGCCGGTTCGTCGATCTGGTAGCTGAGGTCGTTCACGATCAGCGTTTCCAGTGACAGGTCCGACCAGTATAATTTCTGTTTGCGGCCCATCGGGCTGTCGCGACGGCACAGGATGCCGAAATGGTCGCTAAGGATCGGGGCGGTGGTTATCCCGGGCAGACCGGCAATCACCACCTCGTTTGTAATACCGATATCGACCTTTTGCGACTGCACATCGGCCAGCGCCGATTCGCTGAGCATATCGTGGATGTGGATCAGCACCTTGGGGTTGGCCATGTGCATCGCCTGCACCACGCGCGGCATCAGGGCCGTCGAAACAGCAGGCAGACAGGCAAGACGCACCTGACCCTCGCCGGATTCGGCAAAGCGCAGCATGGCATTCACGGATTGTTCGAAATGCGCGATTTCGCGGCGGGCTTCCTGAAGGGTGAATTCACCCAGCGGCGTCAGGCGGTTCTTGCGGTCGGTTTCGAACAGCGGCGCGCCGAGGTTGCCCTCCAGCTGTTTCAGCATCATCGAAACAGCCGACGGAGTCCGCCCCAGCGCGCGGGCGGCACGCGAAAGGTTGCCGGTTTCGGCGACCTCGATAAAATAGCGCAACATTTCGGTTTTAATCGCCACGGGAATTCCCCTTGCTATCGCCCGAGGATACCGCAATTTAAATTTTTCTGAAACAATCATTTTACCGCAACGGATCACGGTTTGGTGCATTGGAGGGTGTAAACTGCCGGCAGGTGATATATGTCGGGGGAAACAGAATTTTCCCGCGGGGGTCGCATGACACAATCACTTGAAAATCTTGCCGGAGCGCTGTTGCACGCCGCGAAAAAAGCCGGTGCGGATGCTGCCGATGCTATTGCGGTTTCCGGTGCCAGCCAGTCGATCGAGGTGCTGGGGGGCAAGCTGGAACACGCGGAACGGGCCGAGGGGATCGACATCGGCCTGCGCGTGCTGATCGGACAGCGGCAAGCCAGCGTTTCGGCCTCGGATGTGCGCGAACAGACCCTGACGGAGATGGCCGAACGCGCCGTGGCGATGGCAAAAGAGGCCCCCGAGGATCCCTGGTGCGGGCTGGCCGATCCGGCACAACTGGCCAGGGTGCGCGATGGTCACGGGTTGGAAATGGCGGATCCGGCCCCTGCGCCGAGTGCCGCGGCCTTGCACGAAGATGCCCTGGCGGCCGAGGCAGCAGCGCAAGCGGTTCACGGTGTGGCGCAGGTGCAGGGGTCGGGGGCCGGCTATAGCCGCTCGGAAATCTGGCTGGCGGCGACGAACGGGTTCAGCGGCGGCTATGCGCGCACTTCGCGTTCGACGTCTTGCGTGGCGATTTCCGGCGAGGGGCTGGAGATGGAGCGGGACTACAACGGTGAAGGGCGGATTTTCGGGGCCGACCTGCCGGACGCCGCCGAGATCGGGCGGATTGCCGGCGAACGGGCCGTGGCACGGGCCGGAGCAACGCGGCCACCGACGGGGGCGTTTCCGGTGTTGTTCGACGAACGGATTTCCTCGGGGGTGATCGGGCATTTGCTGGCGGCGATCAACGGCGGTTCCGTCGCGCGCGGATCGAGCTGGCTGAAGGATGCGCTGGGCGAACAGGTGCTGCCGGCGGGGCTGTCGCTGGTCGAGGACCCGCACCGCTTGCGGGTGTCCGGCTCGAAACCCTTCGATGCCGAGGGCCTGCCGACGGCGCGCCGTTCGATTGTCGATAACGGCGTGCTGACCGGCTGGGTGCTGGATCTGGCCACCGCGCGCAAGCTGGGGATGGAAAGCACGGCGAATGCGGCACGGGGGACCTCGGCGCCGCCCAGCCCTTCGGCGGGAAACCTGACGCTGACGCAAGGGAGCGAGAGCCGCGAGGATTTGATTGCACTGATGGGCACGGGGCTGATTGTGACCTCGCTGATCGGTTCCTCGATCAATCCGAATACGGGGGATTATTCGCGCGGGGCCTCGGGGTTCTGGGTGGAAAACGGGGTGATTACCGGCCCGGTCAACGAATGCACGATTGCGGGGAACCTGCGCGAGATGCTCGGCTCGATCCGGCCGGCCAACGACGGGCGGGCGCACCTGTCGCGTGTGGTGCCGAGCCTGCTGGTAGAAGGGTTGACCATTGCCGGAGAATGACCTGAAGTTGCTGGAGAAGGCCGCGAAAGAGGCGGGGCATATTGCCCGCCGCTATTTCAAGGCCGATCCCGAGGTGCGCGACAAGGGCGACGGGCAGGGTCCGGTGACCGAGGCGGATCTGGCGGTGAACCGGATGCTGCATCGTGACCTGCTGCAGGCGCGGCCCGATTATGGCTGGCTGTCCGAGGAAAGCACCGATACCGCCGCACGGCTGGAACGGCCACGGGTGTTTATCGTTGACCCTATCGACGGCACGCGGGCGTTTATTGCCGGCGAAAATACCTTTGCCCATTCGCTGGCGATTGCCGAGGACGGGGAGGTGGTCTCGGCTGTGGTGCATCTGCCGATGAAGGGGCTGACCTATAGCGCCATACGGGGCGGCGGCGCATTTCTGAACGGCGAGCCGATCCGCGCCAGCGCGCAGCCGGTGATGGCGCAGGCGCGCGCGCTGACTTCGGGCGCGACGTTGAAACCCGATCTGTGGCCCGGCGGCGTGCCGGATGTGATTCGCAAGTTCCGCCCCTCGCTGGCCTATCGGTTGTGTCTGGTCGCCGAGGGGCGGTATGATGCCATGCTGACGTTGCGCCCGACATGGGAATGGGATGTGGCGGCGGGGGATCTGATCGCGCGCGAGGCGGGGGCGCGGGTGACGAAGCCGGATGCCGAACCGGCACGGTATAACAATCCGGTGCCGCAATTGTCGGGGCTGGTGGCAGCGGGGGAACCGTTGCACCGGCAGTTTATGCAGCGATTGCGGCGGGATTAGGCACAAAAAAAGCGGCGGCTGCGCAAACAGCACCGTTTT
>CAZDLV010000024.1:0-17804 GCA_964506345.1 uncultured Rhodobacterales bacterium
ATTGCCATCATCTGGACCGTCGCTGCCGGTTCTTTCGGCAGCGGAGTCTGAGCATGGCAAAACGTTTCGGCGGGAAATTCAGCCCCGACCTTCAGGATGGCCCCGCAACCGGTCAGCGCGATGAAGTGCGCGCGCCCCAACCGCAAAACCCGTTTCGCAACCGCCGCGTGGCAAAACCGCGCCTGCGGGCCAACCTGCTGTTTTTTGTGCCGCTGCCGCTATTGTTCAGCGGCATCGGTGAATTGCGGGCCGGCGACGCCATGGGCATGATCGGCGAACTGGGCGCGCTGGGTCTGCTGCTGCTGGCGCCGTGGTTGCTGCGCGAGGGGCTGAAGGCCGAGGATGCCTATAACGACCGCAAAATCGCCCGTCCGCCCGCCATCCCGCGCAAGGCGTTTGCCGCCGTGGTGACCGGCGCCGGTGTGGCGCTGGCCGGTTGGCTCGGCTGGGGGCAACCGCTGCTTACCGCAGCGCTGTTCGGGGTGATTGCCGCCGGGGCGCATGTGGCCAGTTTCGGGCTGGACCCGATGAAGAAAAAGGGCATCGACGACACCAACGCCTTTGATGCGGAACGTGCGGCGAAGGCCATCGACAAGGCCGAAGCGACGCTGGCCGAGATCGACGAGGCCGCCAGACGCTTTGGCGATCGCGCACTGGAAGCCCGGATCGACCGTCTGGGCAACGCCGTGCGCGAGATGTTCAAACTGGTCGAGGAGGACCCGCGCGACCTGACACGGGCACGCAAGTTCCTTGGCGTTTATCTGAACGGTGCGCGTGACGCGACGGTGAAATTTGCCGATATCTATGCCCGCGACCGCAACAGCACGGCGCGCGACGACTATGTCGCGCTGATCGACGATCTGGAAAGCAAATTCAACGCACAGAGCGCCACATTGTTGTTGGATGACCGCAGTGATCTGGATATCGAAATCGAAGTTTTACGCGAACGAATACAACAGGAAGGGCTGCGCGCCCGCTAGATAAGGAGACACCAATGTCCGAAGACGTCCGTGCCAAGGCCGAGACCACTTTGAAAGAGGTCGAGGCCGTCACCACAGCCCTGCTACCGGAACCCAAGGGCGACCTGATCGTGGTCGATGCCGCCAGCAGCGAGGAAAAAGCCGAGATCGACAAACGCATTGCCGAGCTTGACATGGGCAACACCCAGTCGATTATCCGTTTCGGGTCCGGCGCACAGTCCGAATTGCAGGAAATCTCGCAAGAAATGCTGTCGGGGGTGCGCAACAAGGATGTGGGACCGGCGGGCAACGCCTTGCGCGATATGGTATCCTCGATCCGCGGTTTCTCGGTCGATGAACTGGACCCGAACCGCAAGCAAAGCTGGTGGGAAAAGCTGATGGGCAAGGCCAAGCCGATGGCCGAATTCATGGCGAAATACGAAACCGTGCAGACGCAGATCGACAACATTTCGGACCAGTTGCTGGCACACGAGACGATCCTGCTCAAGGACATCAAGTCGCTCGACAAGCTCTATGAAAAGACGCTGGATTTCTATGACGAACTGGCGCTGTATATCGCGGCGGGCGAGGAAAAAATCCGGCTGCTGGATGAAAACGACATTCCGGCCATGGAAAAAGCCGTGGCCGACGCCCCCGAGGACGAAGGCGTGATGCGCGCACAGGAATTGCGCGATCTGCGCTCGGCGCGCGACGATCTGGAACGCCGGGTCTATGACCTGAAACTGACCCGTCAGGTCACCATGCAGTCGCTGCCCTCCATCCGGCTGGTGCAGGAAAACGACAAGTCGCTGGTGACCAAGATCAACTCGACGCTGGTCAACACCATTCCGCTGTGGGAAACGCAACTGGCGCAGGCCGTCACCATCAGCCGCTCGCGCGATGCGGCCGAGGTGGTGCGCGACGCCAACGACCTGACCAACGAGCTGCTGAAATCCAACGCCGCCAACCTGAAAGAGGCCAACAAGGTCATCCGGCAGGAAATGGAGCGCGGCGTCTTCGACATCGAGGCGGTCAAACAGGCCAACGCCGATCTGATCGAAACCATTCAGGACAGCCTGCGGATTGCCGACGAAGGCAAGGCAAAACGCGCCGCCGCCGAAAAAGACCTGAAGGTTATGGAAAGCGAGTTGAAAAACACGCTGGCCGCCGCCAAGGCGAAAGCCACCGGCACCGGTGCCAACGTCGGCGAAAGCGTTAGCTGATCCAGACGGCGCGCACGGCACCACGCGGTGCGCGCCGCAGCCTGACAACAAGGAAGCCGGTTTGGGTTTTGGGACAACAGTATTGCGACTCGGGCCGGTGGCTTTGCTGGCCGCCTGTGCCGGAACACCGCCGCCACAGGACGAGGCGGCGTTGACGGCGTTTTATCGCAACGCCGAGGCAACCATGCTGGCGCAAGGCAAGATGCGCACCGAGGTCGCCCCCGCCGATGCACCGTTTACCTATGCCGATCTGGTGTCGGATTTCACCCGCATCGCGCTTTATGACGAATATCGCGTGGCGGCGGGCCGGTTTGTCGCCGATGCCGCGCCCAGCTATGTCCGGCGCTGGAACGGACCGTTGCGGATTGCTGTTGTGCCGGGTGCGTCCGTATCGCCGGAACAACGGCAAAAGGATGTCGCGGCAGTCGAAAAATTCACCGCCCGTCTGGCGCGCCTGTCAGGGCTGGATATGTCGCTGGTGCCGGAAGCACAGGCCAACATGCTGGTGCTGTTTCTGAACGATGCGGAACAAAAACAGTTTGCCGCCACGATCCCCGCCCGCTTTCCGCGCGTCGAAAGCGCCGTTATCGACGCATTTGCCAACAGCCCGCGCAACACGTTTTGCGGGGCTTTCGCCTTTCCGTCCGCCGCCAATCGCGGCATTTACGATTTTGCCCTGATCCTGATCAAGGCCGAGCATAGCGACATGATGCGGAAATCCTGCATTCACGAGGAAATGACGCAAGCGCTGGGGCTGACCAACGACAGCCCGGCGGCGCGCCCCTCGATTTTCAATGACGACGAGGAATTCGCTTTTCTTACGCTGCACGACGAAATTCTGCTTAAAATGCTGTACGATCCGCGCCTGACCGCTGGTATGCGCGCCGGAGATGTTGTACCTTTACTGCCTGCGATTGCGCGCACTGCCGCGCGGTCGCTGGGCGCTGCCAACTAACGAGGTTCGAAATGGGAATACTTGATTTTCTTTCCGGTGAGTTCATTGATGTCATAGAATGGACAGATGACACCAACGACACAATGGTCTGGCGTTTCGAGCGCGAAGGCAATGCCATAAAATACGGCGCCAAGCTGACCGTGCGCGAAGGGCAAGCCGCCGTGTTCATCCACGAAGGGCAACTGGCCGATGTGTTCAGCCCCGGCATGTATATGCTGGAAACCAACAACATGCCGTTGCTGACGACGCTGCAAAGCTGGGACCACGGGTTCAACAGCCCGTTCAAGTCGGAAATCTATTTCGTCAACACGACGCGGTTTCAGGATCTGAAATGGGGCACCAAAAACCCGATCATGTGCCGCGATCCGGAATTCGGCCCCGTGCGCCTGCGCGCCTTTGGCACCTATACCATCCGCGTCACCGAACCCGGGCGGTTCCTGACCGAAATCGTCGGGACAGACGGCGAATTCACCACCGATGAAATCAGCTACCAGATCCGCAACATCATCGTGGCGCGTTTTTCCAACGCGCTGGCGGGCAGCGGTATTCCGGTGCTGGACATGGCTGCCAATACCATGGACCTCGGGAAACTGATCGCCGCCAAGGTCTCGCCCGAGCTGGCGGATTTCGGGTTGTCCATGCCGGCGTTCTACATCGAAAACATCTCGCTGCCTGCCGCCGTCGAAGAGGCGATGGACAAGCGGACCTCGATGGGGGTGATCGGCGATCTGGGGCGCTACACGCAATTCTCGGCTGCCGAGGCGATGACAGAAGCCGCCAAGAACCCTGCCGGTGGTGGCATGGGCGAAGGGCTGGGGCTGGGCATGGGCATGGCGATGGCCGGCCAGATGGCGCAGGGCATGAACGCGCAACAGGCACCGGCGGCGGCAGCCCCTGCGGCACCGCCGCCGCCCCCGCCGGAAAAGGTCTGGCATATCGCGGAAAACGGGGCCACCAAAGGACCGTTTTCGCGTGCAGCCCTTGGCCGTATGGCGATGGACAAGGCGTTCAGCCGCGAAACCATGGTGTGGACCGCCGGTCAGGACGGCTGGCAAGCCGCCGGCGACATCGACGAACTGGCACAACTGTTTACCGTGATGCCGCCCCCGCCGCCGCCCGCCGCCTAAGAGGTTCAGATGACAGATGACACACCGGCCACAAGTGGCCCCGATTCCGAAGAGCACCGTTTTCCTTGCGAGGTATGCGGTGCCAACATGCGGTTCGACCCGGCGTCGAAATCCATGGTCTGCGACTTTTGTGGCCATACCGAGGTCATCGATGACAGCCCGTGGCGCAGCGGCGCGATTTCCGAACTGGATTTCAACAAGGCACTGGCGGCCGAACTGCCCGAGGCCGAGATGGAAGAGGTGCGATCCACCAAATGCACCAACTGCGGCGCCGAGATCGAGTTTGCCATCAACGACCACGCCACCGAATGTCCGTTCTGCGCCACGCCGATCGTCATCGGCACCGGCACCAACCGCCTGATAAAACCAAAAGGGGTGTTGCCGTTTGCCCTGTCGGAAAAACAGGCGCGCGCGGCGATGAACGACTGGCTGGGCCGGTTGTGGTTTGCCCCCAACGGGCTAAAGGAATACGCCCGCGCCGGTCGCCGCATGGAAGGCATCTATGTCCCCTACTGGACCTACGACGCGGACACGAAATCCCGCTATACCGGCCAGCGCGGCACGGTGTATTACGTCACGCAAACCGTGCGCGTAAACGGCCAGACCCAGACGCGGCAAGTGCCGAAGGTGCGCTGGCGCAATGTGTCCGGGCGGGTTGCGCGGTTCTTTGACGATGTGCTGGTGCTGGCCTCCAAAAGCCTGCCGAAAAAATACACCGACGCACTGGAGCCGTGGGACCTGTCGGCGCTGGAACCCTATAGCCCCGAATACCTTGCCGGTTTCAAGGCCGAAGGATACACGGTGACGCTGGAAGAAGGGTATTCCGAAGCCCGCGAGATCATGGACCAGCGCATCCGCCGCGACGTGCGTTTCGACATCGGCGGGGATCGCCAGCGCATCGACACCTTGCAAACCACGATCAGCAACGTGACCTTCAAACATATCCTGCTGCCGGTCTGGCTGGCCGCATATAAATATCGCGGCGAAACATATCGTTTTGTGGTGAATGCCCGCACCGGCTCCGTCAAGGGCGAGCGCCCCTATTCCGCATGGAAAATCGCACTGGCATCGATAGCCGCAGCGATTGTGGCCGCGGCTATCGGTTACATTGTTTACACGAATAAATAACCAAACCGGAAAACTGTCACAAACTCGACTCGCCAACGGGTTACACCCAGACAGATACACGGGCAAAACCGGTGTCTGGAGGGTGGTACCGCTTACACGGTAACTCGTTATCTTTACCATCCAGACAGATCATATATGGAGGGTGATTCTGTTCAGCGTGCGGCGACAATGCGGCGGTTTTGTGACGTTTTTTTGAAAAAAATCGTAAATTCGGGAAATTACACCGCAGGCCGCGGCGTTTCCTTAAGAAACGATTCAAGTTTTTCGCGGTCGAGGATTTCGATTACGCCTTTACGGATATTGATAATTTTTTCGTCCCGCAGTTTCCCGAGTTCACGATTTATCGTCTGGCGCGAACAGCCAACCACCCCGGCCAGATAGGCCTGTGTGTCGTAAATTTTTGTGTGACGTTCGGAAAACATCAAAAGATAGGCACACAGGCGGTCGTCGACCGGACTGTGACGATCCACCAGTTTGAAATAGTTAAGCTGCAACAGATGCCCGTGAAAAACCGTCGCAAGGTTTTTTACGAATTGCACGGATGTCAGCGCCTCGAACAGCATCGGTTTCGGGCAAAACAGCAATGTGGTGTTGGCGGTCACTTCACAGGTTGCGGCACAGACCTGACCCGAGATTGCCTCGGCCTCGCCGACAATGCTGCCCTGTGCGGCGCGGGCCAGAAAGGTGCGCTGGCCGTCCTCGCCCAGATAGACAATCTCGAAACTGCCGTGGGCGACCAGATACATCCCCGGCGACTGGCTGCCCTGTGTCAACACCACCGTCGGTTCGGGATAAACCAGCACGCTGCACCGGTCGATAAAATCGACTTTGGCCGACCGATCGAGGCCTTGAAAAATTCCGGCCTTCAGCATGTGGGGGAAACGGGCGCTATTTTGCAACTTTTCCTCCTGCGGACACGCGCTTGGCGCTATGCGCGGGGGGAGGTCCTGGAGTGAATGCCATATCGGGCACGCCTTTTAGTAGAGTATTTCCGCCGGCGAAACGGGGAATGTCCGAGAATTTCAGCACCAACTTCCCTGTCGAAGCAGTATGCAAACGCGACCTCGTCCGAATTTGTCCGTGCGCCCCAAGGGCAAAACATTTCAGAGGCCGGCGCCCGCCGTTACCAAGTCAACATCACACTAGTAACTATCGACCCGATTAGTCAAACACTCCAGGTGAGGAAAAGATAACATATGGCCGGTACGATGATGTCGGATAGGCGACATATTGCCGGATTTTACCGGATTTTGAAAGATTGCTGCCAACATGTCGCAGTCATCGTATTTCCAGCCGTCGAATCCGGTTTGCCGCAGCGGAATTTTCACGGGAATTGACGCCGGTTCGCCACGCTCCTACAGTTTTGCAATATTCCCGAAATTCGAGGTGCGCCATGACGACTCCGCTGACCAATGCCCAGACCCGCGATGTAGAGGCCCTGCTGCATCCCTATTCCAACGCCGTGGCCCTGCGCGAGAACGGCGTGCAGATTTTCACCCGTGGCGAGGGCGTGCGCGTGTTCGACGACACGGGGCGCGGCTATATCGAGGGGATGGCGGGGCTGTGGTGCGCGGGGCTGGGGTTCAGCGACGCGGAACTGGTCGAGGCCGCCAAGGAGCAGATGGACCGCCTGCCCTATTACCACCTGTTTTCCGGCAAGAGCCATGAACCGGCGATCGAACTGGCCGAGCGGATCAAGGAACTGGCGCCGGATATGGCGCGGGTGTTCTATCAGTCCAGCGGCTCCGAGGCGAACGAGACGCAGGTCAAGCTGATCTGGTATTACAACAACGCGCTGGGGCGGCCGGAGAAAAAGAAAATCATCAGCCGCAAACGGGGCTATCACGGGGTGACGATCGTGTCGGCCTCGATGACCGGCCTGCCCTACAACCACATGGATTTCGACCTGCCGGTGGACCGGATTCTGCACGCCGGCACGCCGCATTACTGGAAAGAGGCGGCCGAGGGCGAGAGCGAGACGGAATTTTCCAGCCGGCTGGCGGCGGAACTGGAGGCGCAGATCATTCTGGAAGGGCCGGAAACCGTCGCCGCCTTTATCGCCGAGCCGGTGATGGGGGCCGGTGGCGTCGTGGTGCCGCCCGAGGGGTATTTCCAGGCGATCCAGCCGGTGCTGGAGAAATACGACGTGCTGCTGATTGCCGACGAGGTGATCACCGGTTTCGGACGCACCGGCGCATGGTTCGGGTCGGAGACCTTCGGCATGAAACCGACGTCGATGTCGATGGCGAAACAGCTGACGGCGGGTTTCGCGCCGCTCTCGGCCGTGGCGATCAATCAGGATATGGCCGATGTGATCGAGGCGCACTCCGGCAAGATCGGCGTGCTGGGGCACGGGTTCACCTATGGCGGGCATCCGCTGGGCTGTGCTGTCGGGGCCAAGGCGCTGGAGATTTACAAACGGCGCGATATCGTCGGCCATGTGCGCGATCTGGCACCGCATTTCGCCGCCCGTCTGGCGCGGCTGGCCGAACACCCGCTGGTCGGGGAATATCGCGCCTCCGGCCTGATGGGGGCGCTGGAGATGGTGCCGAAGGCGGGGGCGAAGGGCTTCGCCACGCCGGGCAAGGTCGGGGCAAAGATGGCGGCGGAGTTGCTGGCACGCGGGGTGATCGTGCGCGCGGTGGTCGATTCCATCGTCATGTGCCCGCCGATGGTGATCACCGCCGAAGAACTGGACGAGATGTTCGCCCCGATGGAGGCGGCACTGGATGCGACGGCGGCGTGGGTCAAGGCGGAAGGGCTGGCTTGACCCTTCGCCCGATGTGCGGCATTCAGCCCCTATGATGATCTACAAGATATTTCGCGCGGAGGAATGGGCCGCGCTGGAGCGTGACGGCGAAACCGCCGGTGCGCCCGTCGATGTGGCCGACGGCTTCGTGCATTTTTCCACCGCCGGACAGGTGGCGGAAACGGCTGCGAAACATTTCGCCGGCGAGGACAATCTGGTGCTGCTGGCGCTGGAGGCCGGCTCGCTGGGCGCGGCGCTGAAGTGGGAGCCGTCGCGCGGCGGGGCATTGTTTCCGCATCTCTATCGCAAGCTGCGGCTGGAGGATATCCTCTGGTCGAAACCGCTGCCGCTGCGCGACGGGGTGCATGTGTTTCCCGGGGACATGGCGTGAGCGACCTGCTGCAATCCGTCGGGCTGAAGCTCGCGCATCTGCTGGAGCCGGAGCGCGCGCACCGTCTGGCGCTGAAGGCGCTGAACGCTGGGTTGACGCCGAAACCGGGGCCGGTGACCTCGGCACGGTTGCGCACGCGGCTGGCGGGGCTGGATCTGCCCAATCCGGTCGGGCTGGCCGCCGGTTTCGACAAGAACGCCGAGGCCGTCGCGCCGCTGCTGCAATCGGGATTCGGGTTTGTCGAGGTCGGGGCCGTCACCCCGCGCCCGCAACCCGGCAACCCGAAACCGCGCCTGTTCCGCCTGACCGAGGACCGCGCCGCGATCAACCGTTTCGGTTTCAACAATGACGGGATGGAGGTGGTGGCGGAACGCCTCGCCATTCGTCCGGCGGGAGGGATCGTCGGCATCAACCTCGGGGCCAACAAGGACAGCACGGACCGTGCCGAGGATTTTGCGCGGGTGCTGGCGAAAACCGGCAATTTCGTCGATTTCGCCACGGTGAATGTGTCCTCGCCCAACACCGAAAAGCTGCGGGATCTGCAAGGCAAGGCGGCGCTGGCCGGTTTGCTGGCCGGCGTGTTGCAGGCGCGCGAGGGGCTGGAGACCCGCCCCGCCGTCTTCCTGAAAATCGCGCCGGATCTGGAGCCGCAGGACATCGCGGATATTGCCGGTGTGGCGCTGGAAAGCGGCATTGACGGGATCATCGCCACCAACACCACGCTGGATCGCGACGGGCTGCATGGCCCGTTCGGGGCGGAAAAGGGCGGCCTGTCGGGCCAGCCGCTGTTCGGGAAATCCACCCGCGTTCTGGCGCAACTGGCGAAGATCACCGAAGGGCGCATTCCGCTGATCGGGGTGGGCGGAGTCGGCTCGGCCGAGCAGGCCTATGCCAAGATCTGTGCGGGGGCCTCGGCGGTGCAGCTTTATACGGCGCTGGTTTACGGCGGCATCGGACTGGCGGCGGAAATCGCGCGCGGGCTGGACGATCTGCTGGCCCGCGACGGGTTTGACAATGTGGCCGAGGCGGTCGGCTCGAAAACGGAGGAATGGGTATGAGCAAGGTTACAATCTGGCACAATCCGCGCTGCTCGAAGTCGCGCGCAACGCTGGCGATTCTGAACGAGGCGGGAGTGGAGCCGGAAATCGTCGCCTACAAGGAAACGCCGCCAAGCGAGGCGGATATCCGCGCGGCGCTGGCGTTGCTGGGGATCGGCGCCCGCGATCTGGTCCGCAAGGGCGAGGCGGAATACAAGGCGCTGGGGCTGAAGGATGCCGACGAGGACGCGCTGGTCCGCGCCATGGCGGAGCATCCCGGGCTGATCGAACGGCCGGTGGTCTTTGCCAACGGCAAAGCCGCGATCGGACGGCCGCCGGAGTCGGTGAAGGCAATCCTGTAGCGTGTTTTTTTGGCGTTTCAAAACCACTAAACCGGTTTAGTGGTTTTGTGGTCCGCTCGAACAACAGGCCGCAACATTCTGTTGTTACTTATAGTTCAGGAAAGCAGCGTCAGGCGGAAAACACCCCGTTAACCGGATCTTCACGCATCGGCCATGCGCTCCAGCGCCGGATAGTAGCGCCAGAGCGTCAGCGCCCGCACCACGTCGAAAAACAGCATCGCCGCCCACAGCCCGTGATTGCCCCAGAGCGGCACCATGATCCAGAGCGCCAGCGCATAGAGTGCCGTCGATTGCAGCATCGCCATGCGCATGTCGCGCGTGCGGGTGGCGCCAATGAAAATCCCGTCGAACATCCAGCAGGCCAGCCCGACCAGCGGCAGCGCCGCCATCCACGGCAGATAGACAAGCGCCTGCTCCTGTACCTCGGTCGAGGTGGTCATGATGCGGATAATCATCGGGCCGAAACCCCAGAAAACCAGCGTCAGCCCCAGCGCCATCACCCCGCCCCAGAGCGACGAGAGCCAGGCGGCGCGGCGCAATTGCGCGCGGTTCTTCGCCCCGAGCGCCTGCCCCACCAGCGTTTCGGCGGCAAAGGCGAAGCCGTCGAGCGCAAAGGCGGTGATCGACAGGAACTGCACGAGGATCTGGTTGCCCGCCAGCGTCACATCGCCCAGCGCCGCACCGATGAACAGGAAGGACAGGAAGCTCGCCTGCAACAGCATGGATCGCAGCATGATATCGCCGTTGACGATGGCCATGCGCCGGATCTTCTCCATATGGAAAATCCGCGCCCAGTCGCGCCACTGGTTGCCGGTAAAGGCCGCGCGGCAGAGCCACAGGCCGAACAGAACCCCGCTCCACTCGGCGATCAATGTGGCCAGTGCGACGCCCTCGATCCCCATGTCCAGCCCCAGCACGAACCAGATGTCCAGCACCACGTTCAGCCCGTTCATCCACAGTTGCAGGACCAGAATCGCGCGAGTGCGTTCCATCGCCACCAGCCAGCCGGTGATGGCGTAGGCGGAAATGGCGGCGGGCGCGCCCCAGATGCGGATGTTCATGTAGTCGCGCGCCATTCCCTCGACCTCGGGCGTGGCGGGGGCAAGCTGGAAGGCGCCCCAGAACAGCGGTAGCTGGAACAGTATAAACACCAGTCCGGCGATGCTGCCGATCATCAGCCCGCGCGTCAGCAGGGCGCCGGTCTCGGCCACGTCCCCTGCCCCGCGCGCCTGCGCCACAAGGCCCGATGTGCCCATGCGCAGAAAACCGAAAATCCAGTAGATCGCCGACAGGATGATCGCGCCGACGCCGACCGCACCGATGGGGGCGGCCTGCCCCATTTGCCCGATGACGCCCGTATCCACCGCCCCGAGGATCGGATAGGTAGCGTTGGAAATCACGATCGGGATCGCGACATTCAGCACACGCCGGTGGGTGATCGTGCGCGGCATCAGTCGCGCGGGGGCATCAGAAAATGGCCTGTGGCCTGTGCGAACATGCGGGTCTTGTTGTCCTGCCATGCCTCCACATGCACCGAGGCATAGCGGCGACCGGCGCGGTTGACGCGCGCGCGGGCATAGGCATCGCGCGGCAGGCCGGAACGCAGATAGTCGATGGTGAAATCGATGGTTTTCGGGATTGCCGGAAAGTCGCCGCGCTCGATAACCGCCGCGCCGTCCTCGCCGCTTTCCATCATTTTCCAGACCATCGCCCACGTCAGTTCCATCTGCGCGGTGATTTCCAGAAACGCACCCGTAGCCCCGCCGTGCAGCGCCGGCAGAAAGGGATTGCCGATCAGGGACGGACGGAACGGCAGGGTCGCGGTCAATTCGTCGCCGCGCCGCTCGAACTGCACGCCGAGATGGCGGATATAGGGAATATTGCCCGCCAGACGCACAAGCGCGGCGTCGCGGCGCTGTTTGATAACCTGGACCGGTTCGGGTTTTGCCATCACTTGCCTGCCTTGTCGAAATGCGAAACGGTAAAGGCCCCGGCCACCGTCGCCACCGGATCGTCCTTGTATTCGTCATATGCGGTTGCCTGCACAAAAGCGACCGAGCGGGTGATGCGGTGACATTTGGCATGCGCGGTAATTTTCTGGCCCGGCGTGGCAGACCGCATATAGTCGATCCGCAAATCAATCGTTGCCGTGCCCGCGGGCGAGGACGGATGCGTCATCACCGCCGCCCCGCAACAGGTATCGAGAAGCGCGGTCACCACACCGCCATGCAGCACGCCGGTCGCCGGATCACCGACAAAACGTGTGTCGTAGTCGATGGACATTTCGGCCTCGCCGTTACCGATCGACAACAATGTCATGCCAAGATCATGCGCATGCGGAACCGCCTCGATAAATTGCTGTGCAACGGCCTGTTTGTTGTCGGTCACGGCGGTTTCCTTCTGTGATATTCCGCTGTCGCCTCGACGGCGGCGCCTATCAATGACACCAAAATTCCGTTCACGTCAATTTCTTTACGTCAGGTGATTGCAAAACGTTGCGTCCCTGTCCAGTATGGCGCGGAAAGGGGGGGAAATGCCCGAAGAGACCATGACATTGAAAGAAATGTGCGCGCTGTTCGACGTGACGCCGCGCACCTTGCGATATTATGAATATCTGGAGCTGATCGCACCGGCCAAAACCGGGCGCACGCGCCATTACGGCCCGTCCGAACGGGCGCGGGTGAAGCTGATCCGGCAGGGCCGCCGCTTCGGCTTTCCGCTGGAGGAAATCCGGCAATGGCTGGAACTTTACGATCCTTGCGAACAGAACCGCTCGCAGATGGAAAAATGGATCGAGATGTCCACCCGCCAGCTGGCCGAACTGGACCGGCGCAAGAAAGAACTGGAAGAAGTCACGGCCGAGCTGGACCGTCTGCGGGCCATGACTCAGGCTTCGCTGGATGCGCTGGAATAGGTATTTCTGAAAATCTCGCGGTAATGTGATATACTCCTGTCAGTTCAAGGTCTGGGAGGAGTGTCATGTCTGCCCGAAATCCGTTTCGCCGTATTCTGAAATCCCTGTGCATTCTGGCCGTCTGGGCGGCAGGCGGTATCCTGCCTTCAGCGGCGCTGGCCGAAGGGTCCGGCGATAGTCCGGTCTATGATTTCGTCTGGTTTCCGTTTCTGGAACAAACCTATTTCGAATACTCGACGGCACTGATGCAGGACGAGGCAGAGGCATTTTGCCGGCAGTTTTCCGGCGAAAGCCCCGACTATTCAAAAACGGCCGGCATAATGAAATCCCTGGTCAGGGAGCATCCTTTCGACGAGGGTGCCAGCGACGCTTTCACCGAAGCCATGGCCGGAATTGACGGCATTATGGCGGAAACGTTCGGCAACACCGGACAGCCGACCGGCTTCAGCCCCGTCGTGGCGTGGGTGGCCGATGCCGCCAACACATCGAAACCGTATTTCCGTCTGCACACGATCGACGGTCAAAGCCTGCGCTTTACGCCGACAGGTTTTGCGCGCGGGCTGGATTGTGCCGGCGACGCAAACAATATCGTGTGGAAATTGCGCGGCAGCTATGTCCGCAATGATCCGGATCCGGTGTCAGGAGATGTCCAGCCCGAAGATACGCCCGTGCTGGATGCAGGACCGATCACGCTCAAGGCAGCCGACGGGTTTGACGATTCGGTCACGGGGGTTATCGGTTTCGATCTCGGCTCGATCAAGGTTGTGCTTGTCCCGACCGTCCCCGCCGAGGAAGCAACTGCGGATGAACCGGCGATACGCGATATTCTGGCGGCGGCGCGCGATGTGCAGGCAGCGGCAAAACCGCAGGTTCTGCTGCTGGTGACACCCGGTTTCATTGTCTCGCCGCCTCCGCCGTCAAAAAAACCCTGCAAACAGGAACGCGCCGACGTAGCGGATGCCGCCGACCTGCTGGCGTTCTTTCGCGCGGATTTCAACGCGCAACGCGAATCCCTGCGCGCCGGCGTGCGGGCCGCCTTCAACGATGTCGCCAACCAGACCGCCTACCTGAAAGCGTTGCAAAAAGAACAGGCCGAATTCGAGGCCATGGACACAAGCGGGCCGGACGGCGCGCGCATCAAGGGGGCTATTGCACAGGGTAAAGAGGACTTGCGGCAGGCACAGTTGACGCTGTCGACCTATGAAACCGCCTTGCGTCTGCGGAAAGAGGCGTTGGACAGACTGGTTTCGCCGGATTCCGGCGTGCGCAAAATGTTGCGCCAATATGTGGCGCTCCTGAACAAGCTTACCTCCAGACTCGACGCCTGTAAAACCGTCGCGACCGCAACGCCGCCGCGCGTGGACACCAATGCCGGGGCCGCCGCTTTCGAGAAAATCTGGTGGCAGATCATTCGCGGCATCTGGACTGGTATCCCGCCCGAAATACGCACGGACACCCCCGAACTGTTGCTGGACAAGGATTTGATCGATTTCATTGCGGACGCCCTGGCCAGGGCGACGCTGGCACAGTACGGGCAGAAACCGGCCAACCCCGAGCGCGCGGCCTATGTGTTGATCCCCGCATTTCCCGGACCGGTGACACCGGACTGTTCGGAGGCGCTGCGCAAACTGGCCGACGCGCGCGCGAACCTGGCCAATGCGTGGAAGGACCATACCGGCCGGTTGAACGCACGCCGCGACGACGTGCGCAAACTTGCGAACCGCTTGCGCATGCAAAAACACTATCTGGCCGAATTGCGGCGCGAGCAGACCGAGCTTGACGGAATGGATGCAACCGGCACGCTGCGCGAGCGTCTGCGCGGCGCCCGAATTCAGGGAATGGCAGATATCGAAACCGCCATGCTCAAGGTGAAAGACCTGAGCGGGCAGCTTGCCAAAGCGGAGCAGGAACTGGCGGAATTCCGGACAGATGCCGGCAACTATCTGCGGATAAATCTGGCACAGAAAAATGTGGCGGCAGCACTGAAGGCACTTGAGGATTGTCAAAAAGGCGTCGGATCTCCAAAAGACGCCGGCGCATCTGCCGGCAACACCGCCCCGCGTGACGTGACACCACAAAGCAGCGATACCGGCGATGCCATGAACGCGGCCGCAAACGATGCGCAGGACCTGTTGCGGCCCAGGGTTACCTACGAAGCAACCATGAAGATCAACGGTTCGGTTTTTCATATCTATCAGGGGGTCGGCATTTCGCGCACCTATGCGCCGGACCAGCCCGACATTGTCAGCATCGTCAACAACAACGACGGCACCTTTCGACAGTTGTTCCTGAACCTCGGGGTCTATGTGAACATGCAAGTGCCGAACGCGCAGTTGCCCGAAATTACGTCGCGCGAAAACCTTGGCAGCGAAACCGTCAACGGATATCAAACCACCAAATACCGTCTGGTGCTGAAGGGGGCGGACGGATATCGGGCCGACGGGTTTTACTGGATCACCGACCAGGGGATTACCGTGAAAACCGTTGCCAGGCAGATAACCGCCAGCGGTCCCATGGATGTCGATATCGAGTTGAGCAACATCAAGACAGGCCCGATCGACCCCGCCATGTTCACGGTCCCCGACACCCTGAAGCTGACGACATTTCCGTTGACGGGCGGCAATTAGGGTAACGCAACGTCAGCATTACCTTGACGTCAACTTCCCTTGCGGAATCGCTCGATTCACCTTACCTTTACGTCAAGGACATAGAGGGAGGGATGCATGACCGATACGTTGATGACCATAGGCGAGATGTGTGAATCATATGATGTGACTCCGCGCACATTGCGATTTTATGAATCCAAGGAACTGATTTTTCCGATCCGCGAGGGCCAGCGCCGCCTGTTCACAAAACGTGACCGCGCGCGACTGAAGTTGATTTTACAGGGCAAGCGGTTCGGTTTTAGCCTCGAGGAAATTCGCCAGCTATTGAACCTGTATGAAATCGGCGACCAGCAGACCACGCAACTGACGCACACCTACGAACTGGCCCAGCAGCGCCTGCGCGACATGGAAGAACAGCGCGAGGAACTGACCGAGGCCATTGCCGACCTCAAGGAACAACTGGTCTGGGGCGAAACCGTGCTGGCCGAACGCGGCGTAAAACTGGCCGCAGAATAAGGGAATTTACCGAAATGCCGACATATACACCACCTTTGAAAGACATGGCCTTCGTTCTGCACGACGTGCTGAAAACCCACGAAAGCCCGACGCCCGGCTATACCGAGCTGGACCCCGAATTCACCGGCGCCATTCTGGAAGAGGCCGGCAAGATCGCCCGCGACGTGCTGGCGCCGCTCAATGTTGTTGGCGACACCGAAGGATGCACGCTGGAAAACGGTATCGTGCGCACGCCGACCGGTTTCAAGGAGGCCTTCGACATTATGCGTGACGGCGGCTGGACCGGTCTTGGCAGCGACCCGGAATATGGCGGCCAGGGCATGCCCTATCTGCTGCACACGGCGGTAAGCGAGATTTTTGTGGCCGCCAACCTGTCGTTCAACATGTATCAGGGGTTGACGCTGGGCGCTTACGAGGCGATCCGCGCCCATGCTTCGGACGAACTGAAAACAAAATTCCTGCCGAAAATGGTGACCTGTGAATGGACCGGTACCATGAACCTGACCGAACCGCATTGCGGCACCGATCTGGGCCTGTTGCGAACCAGGGCGGAACCGGCGGACGACGGCACCTATAAAATCACCGGCACCAAGATTTTCATCTCGGCGGGCGATCACGACATGGCCGAAAACATTATCCATCTGGTGCTGGCAAAAATTCCGGGCGGACCGCAAGGCGTCAAGGGGATTTCGCTGTTTATCGTGCCGAAAATCACCGTGAACGACGACGGATCGCTGGGTGCGCCCAACGGCGTCAGTGTCGGCAATCTGGAACACAAGATGGGCATCCACGGCAATTCCACCTGTGTAATGAACTACGACGGCGCCACCGGATATCTGGTTGGCGAGAAACACAAAGGCCTGCGCGCCATGTTCACCATGATGAACGCCGCGCGTCTGGGGGTCGGCCTGCAAGGATTGGCACAGGCGTCTGTCGCATACCAGAACGCGGTGGAATACACCCGCGAACGGCTTCAGGGTCGTGCCGTCACCGGTGCGGAAAACCCCGATGGTCCGGCCGATCCGCTGATCGTGCATCCCGATGTGCGCCGCTCGCTGATGGACCAGAAATCCTTTGTCGAAGGCGCACGGGCGTTCCTGTTGTGGTGCGCCACGCTGCTGGACGGCGGCGAACTGGCCAGGGATGACGATGCCGAAGGGCTGCTTTCCCTTATGACGCCGGTCATAAAAGGGTTCCTGACCGACAAGGGTTTCGACATGACCGTGCAGGCGCAACAACTGTACGGCGGGCATGGATACATCGAGGAAACCGGTGCGTCGCAATTTGTGCGCGATGCCCGCATCACCATGATCTACGAGGGTGCCAACGGTATTCAGGCGCTGGATCTGGTCGGGCGCAAGCTGGCGTCGGACGGCGGCAAGCATGTGATGGCCTTCTTTGATCTGGTCAAAACCTTCATCAAGGAAAACGAAGGCAACGCGGCGCTGAAGAAAGACTTCCTCGACCCGCTCAAGGCGGCATCGAAGGACATGCAGGCCGCGACGATGTATTTCATGGCCGAAGGGATGAAAAACCCCAACGCGGCCTTGGCCGGCTCCAGCGATTTCATGCACCTGTTCGGGCATGTGGCGCTGGGTCTGATGTGGGCGCGCATGGCGAAAGCGGCGCAGGAGGCGCTGGACAACGGCGCCGGTGACGTGGCGTTTTATGAAACCAAACTTGCCACGGGGCGCTACTACATGGCTAGATCGTTGCCGGAAACCGCCCTTCGCCTTGCCCGCATCCAGACCGGAGCGGATCCGGTGATGGGGCTGGCCGCCGAAAATTTCTAGTCCATAAACAGGGGTGAACCGATGACATTTCACAATCTCGAATT
>CAZDLV010000025.1:0-17325 GCA_964506345.1 uncultured Rhodobacterales bacterium
ATCTGGTGCGCCGCGCAATGGATTCACGCCGGCTGGTGCTGGATAACCGTGCGCTGCGGCGCGAGTTGTCCGACGGCAGTATTCTGTTGCGTAAACTGATGGGGAATTCCCCCGAGGTGGAACAATTGCGCGAGGATATTCTGGACCTGGCGCAGGCGGATGCCAATGTGTTGATCACCGGCGAAACCGGCACCGGCAAAAGTTTGATCGCCCACGCCATACATGCCTGCGGCGCGCGGCAGGGGCGGCCCTTTGTTGCGGTTAACTGCGCGGCGCTGGCCGAGGAAGAACTGGGCGCGCGCCTGTTTGGCCCGGCGCTGTCGGACGCGCGCCGGCCGGTCATGGCGGCGACAGAACCCTGCACCCTGTGTCTGGAGGATGTGGACAGCTTGCCTGACGCATTGCAGGCACGCCTGCTGGATGCCATCGAAACAATGGAGGCCGACAGCAACGGCGCGCATCTGGTGCGCATCACCTCGGTTTCTTCGCAATCAGCCGAGGAAACCAGAAAATCGCTTCGTCCCGAGCTGTATTACCGGCTTGCCGGCATGGAAGTGGTGACCCCGACATTACGCGACCGCGGCGAAGATATCCTGATACTGTTCAACCGTTTCCTGCAACTGTTCGCCGAGGATTACGGCTGCGAGGTGCCGGAACTGACGGCGCAGGATGCCGCCGGTCTGTTGCAGGCGCCGTGGCCGGGCAATATCCGCCAGCTTCAGAATTTGGCCGAACGCGCGGTCATGCAGGCGCGGCGCGGCGAAAGTGGTATTGTGGCATTGCTGGTGAACGAAGGTATGCAGGATGCCGGCAACCCGACCGGCGAAAAACCCCTGAAAGAGCATGTCGAGGCGTTCGAGCGCATGTTGATTGAAAATGCCTTGCGGCGCAATCGCGGCTCGGTTGCCTCGGTGATGGCGGAACTGGCGCTGCCGCGGCGCACGTTGAACGAAAAAATGGCGAAATACGGGTTGAGCCGCGCCGACTACGTTTGAAGCTGTTCGAGCGTCGTTGCCAGATCGCCGTATCCGGTAAAGCGGCGCTCGAATTGCAGGCCTAGTCGTGCGGCCGCCGCGGCGGCCTGACGGTCCAGATCGGGGTTGTCGGTCTGGGCCAGATAGACCAGTTTTTCGTAATTGCCGAACATTATGTCGATCAACTGCGGATGACGGTCAAAGCCCATCGGTTTCCAGACGAAAGCGTCGAACTGGCGCACCAGAAAGTCGGTCAGGTAAAAGGCGGTGATTTCCTGTTCCGCATGGGCGGCGAAGGCCTCGTTCCCCTCGAAAAAACTGTAGCAATGCGGGCCGTCGATCATCCTGACCCCCAGTTCGGCGCAGCGTTTTTGCAACAGACCGCCGGTGCCGCAATCGGCGTAAACCACGAACACTTCGTCGTACGTCGCGCGGGCAGCGACCACCGCAGCCGCGACCGCATCGGGGATACGGTCGGGGGTCAGGTGCAAGTTGGCGGGCAGGCACTGCAAATCCATGTGATTCCAGCCGTTTGCGTCGATCAGAGCGAGGATCTCGCGGGCCAAGGCCCCGCAGGCCAACAAAAGAAGGCGCGAGGAATTTCCGCGCGCCTCCAGACCCTGTTTTGCCAACTGCCGGTCGCTCAACATCAGGCAGTGCCACCCTCCACCTGGTTGTGTTTGCGCGCCATGAATTCCTTGGCGGTTTCCACCGCCACCGCCGCATCACGGCAATAGGCGTCGGCGCCAATGGCTTTGCCGAATTCCTCGTTCAGCGGCGCGCCGCCAACCAGAACAATATAGTTTTCGCGTTGTCCGGTCTCTATCAGCGTGTCGATTACCACCTTCATGTAAGGCATGGTCGTGGTCAGAAGCGCCGACATGCCAAGGATATCCGCACCTTCGGATTCGAGCGCATTGATGTATTTATCGACGTCGTTGTTGATTCCCAGATCGATGATCTCGAAGCCTGCGCCCTCCATCATCATGCCGACAAGGTTTTTGCCGATGTCGTGGATGTCGCCTTTGACCGTTCCGATCACCATCTTGCCCAGACGCGGTGCGCCGGTTTCGATCAGCAACGGTTTCAGGATGTGCATGCCGCCCTTCATCGCCCCGGCGGCCAACAGGACCTCGGGAACAAACAGGATGCCGTCACGGAAATCGACACCGACAATCGCCATGCCAGCGACCAGCGCCTTGGTCAGAATGTCGTAAGGGGTCCAGCCACGTTCGAGCAGGATGTTGACACCCTCTTCGACTTCTTCTTTCATTCCGTCATAAAGGTCATCCATCATCTGCGGGACCAGTTCATCGTCCGACAGTTCGCTTAGGATCAGATCATCTTCTTCCGACATGGGGTTCTTCCTGAAATTGCATTCGGTCCTCGTCTGTATGAAACGAGTAAGACCGGAAATAGTTTACGGGTCGCGGCGGTTTGCGACAACAGGGCCGCAGTTCCCGACCTAACAGCGGGGCCTAGCCACGCCGGCGTTTGCGCATGCGTTTGGGACCTTCGCCGCCGCTGACGCCGTCCGTTTCGGACGAGAATTCGCCGAGGGCCGCCTGAATGGTATCAAAGCCGGGCATGTCGCCTTTGGGGCGGGATTCCAGCGCGGCTTTCATTGCCACCAGATGCTCGGGCTTGGTGCCGCAACAGCCGCCGATGATGCGTGCGCCGGCATCGCGCGCCAGCAGCGCGTATTCACCCATCAGTTCGGGGGTTCCGTCATAATGGATATGCCCGTGAACGTATTTGGGAATACCGGCGTTCCCCTTGGCCAGGATCGGCATGGTCGGGTTGCCCTTGGCAAAGCCGATAAGCGTACGCAGCAGATCGGCAGCACCCACCCCGCAGTTGGCACCGAAGGCGATCGGTTTGTTTGGCAGGCTTTCGACCAGTGTCACCAGATCGGTGGGTGTTACCCCCATCATCGAGCGACCTGCGGTATCGAAGCTCATGGTCCCGACCCAGGGCGCATCGAGGTTCTCGAAGGCCTTGGCGGCGGCGCGGAATTCCTCGGGGGCGGAAATGGTTTCGACCCACAGGACATCGACGCCACCGGCCAGCAGGCCGCGCCCCTGTTCCTCGAACATTTCAACAGCGTCGTTGAACGACAATGTGCCGACAGGTTCCAGTATTTCGCCGGTCGGGCCGACAGACCCGGCAACCACGACCTTGCGCCCCGAGGCATCGGCAGCCTCGCGCCCGATTTCGGCGGCGATACGGTTAAGCGTGAACACGTCGTCCTGACGGTCGTGCAGTTTCAGGCGCGAGTAGTTGCCGCCGAAACTGTTGGTCAGGAACATGTCGCTGCCCGCGTTGATCGAGCCGTCATAAAGGGCACGGATACGGTCCGGGTGGGTTTCGTTCCATACTTCGGGCGGTTCGCCCGCTTCCAGACCCATATTGAACAGGTTGGTGCCCGTGGCGCCGTCGCCCAGCAGCCAGTCCCGTTCGGCCAGAAGTTCGCTCAGAAGGTCGGTCATGCCGTCAAATCCTCTTCTTCAAACAAGTGCTTTCGCGATCTGCCTAATACGTTCTATCATCGCGCGCAAGCCATTCGAACGCTGCGAGGACAGATGCTGGTCCAGCCCCAGACGGGACAGTTCCGCCTGTGCGTCGATTTCCAAGGCCTCGCTTGCGGTTACGCCGTCGTAAAGGGTGTGCAGCACGGCGATCAGCCCCTTCACAATCATGGCATCGGAATCGCCGGCGAACCCGATGCGGGCATCGGGACCGTCACCGTCGATCTCGGGAACAATCCAGACCTGCGAGGCACAGCCGTGAACCTTGGTCGTTTCGACCTTCTGGTTGTCGGCGAGCGGCGACATTTTTTTCCCCAGATCGATCACATATCTATAGCGATCCTCCCAGTCGTCGAGGAATTCGAAATCGTCGGCAATTTCTTCAAAACGTGTGCTGGCCATCGGTGTCTCCTTTTTCCTTGCGACAGATAGGGACTGTCACGCCAAAGGTCCAGACCGGCGGTTTGCCGCAACCGAGGCGGTGGATCAAACGGATGCGGCGACGCGGTTACAAGGTGATCAGTTTGACACCGCCGGGTGACGCCGACAGGGCGATTTCACCGGCGCGCAGACGCAGGGCGTCGGCCCCGAACACCTCGTGACGCCATCCCGACAGAACGCGGGCGTTTTCGTCGTCGCCGGCAGCCAACGCATCGAGGTCGGCAGCGGTGGCAATCAGTTTTTGCGCAACCTTGTATTTTTCCGCCTTGGCTTTCAGCAACACACGCAGCAGATCGGATAGCGACTCGGATCCGGATTTCTTGCTGCGTGCGGGCGCGGGTTCGGGCAGGTTCTCGGGCGGGCATGCCTCGCCAGCCTTGACGGCGGCCAGAATCCCGTCGGCAATCGCACCCTTGCGGGCCTCGCGCAGCAACAGGCGCGATTTGTTCAGGTCGTCAAAGGAATGCGGGCGGGTGGCTGCCAGTTCCATCAGCGCGTCGTCTTTGTATATCCGGTTGCGCGGAATATTACGCGACCGGGCGGTTTCTTCGCGGAATTTGGCCAGTTCGCGCACAATAGCGAGGAATTTTTTCGAGTTATTGCGGGTTTTCAGGCGTTTCCATGCGTTTTCCGGATCGACCCGATAGGTGGCCGGATTCATCAGCACGGCTATTTCCTCTTCCAGCCATGCCTTGCGGCCGGTTTTTTCCAGCTCGGCGGCCAGATATTCGTAAATGCCGCGCAGGTGGGTCACATCGGCCAGCGCATAGTTTTTCTGTTTGTCGCTTAGCGGGCGCCGGCTCCAGTCCGTAAAGCGCGAGGATTTATCGACGCTGGATTTGGCAATCAGCCGCACAAGGGTTTCATAGCCGACCTGCTCGCCAAAGCCGCAGACCATCGCGGCGATCTGGGTGTCGAAAAACGGTTTGGGAATTATGCCGCGCTCGACCTCGAAAATTTCCAGATCCTGGCGTGCGGCGTGGAACACCTTGACGATGTCGGGGTTTTCAAACAGGTCGTACATCGGCGTCAGGTCAATGCCGTCGGCCAGCGGATCAACGATCACGGCGTTTTGGTCACCCTCGCCCGGGAAAGCCATTTGCACAAGACAGAGTCTGGAATAATAGGTGCGCTCGCGCAGGAATTCGGTGTCGACGGTGACATAGGGCTGGCCGATGCAGGCCTGACAGAATTCGCTTAGCGCGGCGGTGGTGGTTATGGTTTTCATGTTGGCCTACTCGTTCGCTTCGGCGCGGGATTTTCCGGTGGCACCTTGCGCCAGTGTCGCTGCCATGAATTTGTCGAGATCCCCGTCAAGCACACCCTGCGTGTCCGAGGTTTCGACGTTGGTGCGCAGATCCTTGACCATCTGGTAAGGCTGCAACACATAGGATCGTATCTGGTTGCCCCATCCGGCATCGCCCTTGGCGTCATGCGCGTCCTGAATTGACTGTGTGCGCTTGCGCATTTCCATTTCGTACAGGCGCGATTTCAGCGCGGCCATACAGTTGGCGCGGTTCTGGTGCTGGGATTTTTCCGAACTGGTCACGACAATCCCCGACGGGGCGTGCGTGATCCGCACCGCCGAGTCGGTCTTGTTGACGTGTTGTCCGCCGGCGCCCGAGGAACGATAGGTGTCCACGCGGATATCGGCCGGATTGATTTCGATGTTGATGGTGTCATCCACCACCGGATAAACCCAGACCGACGAAAACGAGGTGTGGCGCCGCGCCGCGCTGTCATAAGGCGAAATCCGCACCAGACGATGCACGCCGCTTTCGCCTTTCAGCCAGCCATAGGCGTTATGGCCGCTGATTTTGTAGGTGACGGATTTGATCCCTGCCTCCTCGCCGGCGTTATAGGCGACGGTTTCGACCTTGTAACCCTTTTTCTCGGCCCAGCGCATATACATACGCGCCAGCATCGAGGCCCAGTCGCAGCTCTCGGTGCCGCCTGCCCCGGAATTGACCTCCAGGAAGGTGTCGTTGCTGTCGGCCTCGCCATCCAGCAAGGCTTCGAGCTCGACTTTGGCGGCCCGGTCCCTGAGCGCGGCAATCGCGGCCTCGGCCTCTTGCACGACCTCGGTGTCGTTTTCCATTTCGCCCAGTTCGATCAGGTCGATGTTGTCTTGCAGATCACCGGCGAGGGATTTGTAATTGTCCATCGCGTCAACGAGGTTCTGGCGTTGGCGCATCAGTTTTTGCGCTTTTTCCGGATTGTCCCACAGGGTCGGATCCTCGGACAGCGCGTCGAATTCCTCCAGCCGGTGTTCGGCGGTTTCGAAATCCATGCGCTGGCGTAGCAGGGCAAGGGTCTTTTCAATCTCGGCGACCTGGTTTTCTGTTTCCGCGCGCATGTGCGATGGCTCCGGCTGTGGGGTGTCGGTTTATCTAAACCGGCCGGTCCCCGTGGTAAAGAGGCGTTAATAAAGCCCGCCGCTCGACATGCCGCCAAACGTCGGTTTCGGCGGAACGATGATTTGTTCGCCGTTCAGGTCGATGGTGCTGTAGGTGTCGGATTCGCCCTGATTGAAAAACAGCAGGTCGCGCCCCATCGTGAACCCGCCGTCAACGAATTCGCCATAGGCTCCGTATCCCGGCTCGTCACCCTGACGGAACAGTTCGCGCACCACGTTGTCGCCGCTTGCATCGTCAGGCAGGCGCACGCCGCTGTAGCGGTCGATTTTGATGAACACCGAACCCGGCGGGATGGCGAAATCCACCCACGGATAGGATTTGAGCGCAACCTTCATGAAGTCCGAGAAAACCGGCCCGCACAACGACCCGCCATAAGCCCCCCGCCCCATCGGTTTCGGTGTGTCGAAGCCGATATAACATCCGGCGACGATTTTCGGGGTGAAGCCGATGAACCACGCATCGATGGCATTGTTGGTTGTACCGGTTTTGCCGGCAATAGGCGCAGGCAGGACCGCGCCGACAGTGCGTGCCGCGGTGCCGCGCGCAACCACATCCTGCATCATCGAGGTCAGCTGATACGCCGTAATCGGGTCCATGATACGGGTGGAATTGTCCTTGATCCACGGTTCGCGCGTGGTGATCCGCTGCGGCCCCTGACAGGCGGTGCAGATACGCTGGTCGTGGCGGAAAATGGTTTTTCCGTAGCGGTCCTGAACCCGGTCAACCAGCGTCGGCTCGATCTGTTTGCCGCCGTTGGCAAACATCCCGTAAGCGGCCACCATCCGGTAAAGCGACGTCTCGCCGGCGCCGAGTGCATAGGATATCAATTGCGGCATATCCTTGTAGACACCGAACCGTTCGGCGTAGGCGCTGACCACGTCCATGCCGATGCTCTGGGCGATACGCACGGTCATCAGGTTACGCGAGAAAACAATGCCGGTCCGCATCGGGGCAGGGCCATAGAATTTGTGCGACGAGTTGCGCGGCCGCCAGATACCCTCGGCGGTTTGCACCTCGATCGGGGCGTCGACGACGATGGTTGCGGGGGTATACCCGTTATCGAGTGCCGCCGCATAAACAAACGGTTTGAACGCCGATCCGGGTTGACGGTTGGCTTGTGTTGCGCGGTTGAACACACTGGTCTGATAGGAAAATCCGCCCTGCATGGCCAGAACGCGGCCCGTGACGGTATCCATTGCCATGAACGCCCCTTGGATCGAGGGGATCTGTTCCATTTCCCAACGGTCGAATTTGCCGTTTTTCTGTTTGGCCGATACCAGAATGACATCGCCGACTTTCCAGATATCCGCGCCGGTTTTCGGTTTTTTGCCCGGTTTGTTGTCGCCATTCAGCGTGCGCGCCCACTTGGTCGTGCTGACCGAAATGAAGTTCCCTCCGTCCGGCTCGGGGATATCCTCGATGCCGACGCGGGCGTTTTTGGCGTTGACCTCCAGCACCACAGCGACGTGCCAACCCTCGATGTCGCGCGGCAGGGCCAGGTCGAAAATCGCCTTGCGCCATTCGGCCTCGGTCATGTCGGCGACACCGTCGATGGTGGTCAGCGGGCCAAAATATATTTTCAGGTTGCGGTCATAGCGGACCAGTTCGTCCTGCAGTGCCTTTGCGGCGACCCGTTGCAAATCCGGGTCCATCGTGGCGCGAATGGACAGGCCGCCCTCGAACAGTTTGTCTGCGCCCAGTTTGGCCGAAAGCTGCCGGCGGATTTCGTCGGTGAAATACGAGCGCGGCGGCAGTTTCGATCGTGCCGAGGGCAGTTCGCCCCCTTGCACCGTCAACAGCGGCGCGGCTTTCGCATCCTCGGCCTCGGCCGGTGTCAAATAGCCGTTCTGTGCCATTTCGTTCAGGATGAAATTGCGTCGGGCAATGGCCCGGTCATGGTTCTTGACCGGCTGGTAATCGTTGGGGTCTTTGGGTTGTGCGGCCAGAAATGCGGCTTCGGCGGGGGAAAGTTCCTCGAGCGTTTTGCCGAAATACGTTTGCGCCGCGGCCGTAACGCCATAGGAGTTCTGGCCCAGAAAAATCTCGTTCAGGTACAGGCTGAGGATGTCGTCCTTGCTCAGGGTGTTTTCAATACGCGAGGCCAGCACGATTTCCTTGATCTTGCGTTCCAGCTTGCGGCTGCCATCCAGCAGGAAGTTTTTCATGACCTGTTGTGTGATGGTTGACGCCCCGCGCAGGCGTCCGCCCCGCGCGGCCTCGACCAGCGCTTTCAGGATGCCGAGCGGATCATAGCCTTTGTGGTGGTAGAAATTCTTGTCCTCGGCGCTGATGAAGGCATCCTTGACCAGTGACGGAATTTCGTCAACGGGGGTAAAAATCCGGCGTTCGCGCGCAAATTCGTCCATGACGAGGCCCTGCCCCGAATAAATGCGCGACAGGGTTGGCGGTTCATAGTTGGCGAGCTGCTCGTAATTCGGCAGATCATGGCTGTAAATCCAGAACAGCGCCGACAGGCCGACGAAGCCCATAAACAGGCCGAGGGTGACCCATGTAAACAGGAACCCGAAAAACTGAAGTATTAGTCTGAGCAATGATTCGACCTCCCGTCAACGGCGCAGGTATAATAGAGCAATCCGGCAGCGTCAAAACAGACTTTCCCGTATGGCATGGTTTTGCCGTTATTAACGGATAATTTTCTTGTGACGCACCGATATATTCCGTTTTCGGTTGTATTACCTGCATCTGCAAGGCTAATGTAGGCGCACCGGAAAGGTGTGACAGTGTATAGGCCTTTGAAACCCGGACTGAAAGTTTTGTCGTAGACACGCGAATACAGGCACCGTTGCCCGCAGTGTACGACCGGCGCTTGCGCCACCCGCTAATCCTGCACCGCGACAGTTTCCGGCGCAGCTTCAACAATCAGGCGCGCGATGCGCCAAGGATATAACCGCGATGAAATGCGCCAATACAGTAACGATAGACCCCCGGGGCTTTGCCGCCGGGGATCCTGCTGTTGCCGGTGCTTTTGTCCATTTACATGACACGAACGGACCACCCCCGCGCGGGGCGCCCCCCGGTCGTCGCAGAAAGCCAACATGCCAAAGAAAATGCTTATCGATGCCACCCACGCGGAGGAAACCCGCGTTGTCGTGGTCGACGGAAACAAGGTTGACGAATTCGATTTCGAATCCCTGAACAAACGGCAGCTTGCCGGAAATATCTATCTTGCCAAGGTGACGCGCGTCGAGCCGTCCTTGCAGGCCGCCTTTATCGATTACGGCGGCAATCGCCACGGGTTCCTGGCGTTTTCCGAGATTCATCCGGATTATTACCAGATCCCGGCTGCCGACCGTCAGGCGATCCTCGACGAGGAAGCCGCCGAGGTCGCGCGTTTGCGTGCCGAAGAGGACAGCAACGAGGAAAAACCGAAGTCGCGCACACGTCGCCGCCGCAAGAAACCGGCCGAAGCGGCCAGTGACGGTGCGCCCGCGGCCGAAGACGCCGTCGTAACCGGCGACCTGCCGGGAACGGGCGAACAACCGGACCTGTCCGCCCCTGTCGATGCATCTGAATCTGTCGATGCCGGCCTGCCGGAAACGGATACCGGGTCCGACGCAGACGCGACGGATGCGGCCGGCGAGATCGAAGAGGTCTCTTCGCCCAGCGGAGTCGAGACCGTGGCCGAGCCGGAAACCCTGCCGGTCGAAGAAGTGATCGAGGAAGTCAAAGCCAAGGCACCTTCGCGCAAGCCGCGCGCACGCCGCTACAAAATTCAGGAAGTTATCAAGGTTCGCCAGATCCTGCTGGTGCAGGTGGTCAAGGAAGAACGCGGTAACAAGGGTGCGGCGCTGACGACATACCTGTCGCTGGCCGGCCGGTATTGCGTCCTGATGCCCAACACCGCGCGCGGTGGCGGGATCAGCCGCAAGATCACCAATGTCACCGACCGCAAAAAGCTCAAGGAAATCGCCAATTCGATCAACGTGCCGCAGGGCGCGGGGCTGATTATCCGCACAGCCGGTGCCAATCGCACCAAATCCGAGATCAAGCGGGACTATGAATACCTGCTGCGCCAGTGGGAACAGATCCGCGAGTTGACGCTGAAATCCATCGCGCCGACGCATATCTATGAAGAAGGCAGCCTGATCAAACGCTCGATCCGCGACTTGTATAACAAGGACATCGACGAGATAATCATCGACGGCGAGCGCGGCTATCGCGAGGCCAAGGATTACATGAAAATGCTCATGCCGTCCCACGCCAAGAACGTGAAACGCTATACCGAGGCCCTGCCCCTGTTCTCGCGCTTTCAGGTCGAAAGTTATCTGGCCGGCATGTTCAACCCGACGGTGCAACTGAAATCCGGCGGTTATATCGTTATCGGCATTACCGAGGCACTGGTGGCCATCGACGTGAACTCCGGTCGGGCGACCAAGGAAAACTCGATCGAGGATACGGCACGCAAAACCAACCTCGAGGCGGCCGAAGAAGTGGCGCGTCAGGTAAAATTGCGCGATCTGGCCGGCCTGATTGTGATCGATTTCATCGATATGGAAGACCGGCGTAACAATCTGGCGGTGGAAAAACGTCTGAAGGACAAGCTGAAAAACGACCGTGCGCGGATCCAGGTTGGCCGGATATCCGGTTTCGGCCTGTTGGAAATGTCGCGCCAACGCTTGCGCTCGGGCATGTTGGAGGCCTCGACGCAGCCCTGCCCGCATTGTCACGGCACCGGTATCACACGGTCCAACGATTCTATGGCACTGGCAATCTTGCGCGAACTGGAAGAAGAAGGCGTGCGCCAGCGCTGCAAGGAGGTTCTGGTCAGCGTGCCGATCGAGGTCGGGAATTACATGCTTAACCAGAAACGCGAGCATGTCGCCACTATCGAAAGCCGGTTCGGTTTGTCGGTACGGATCGAGGTGGATCAACACCTTATCAGCCCCGAATATCGTGTCGAACGTCTGAAAACCGCCTCGCGCATTGTGCCGGAGGCGGAGATTCTGACCTCGATTTCGGTGAAGTACGATCCTGTCGAGGAAGAAGCCGGTGAATCTGTTGAAACAGGAACGCAGGCTGAAACGGAAACGGATGCACCGAGCGCCGAAAAAACGCCGAAAAAACGCCGTCGCCGACGTCGCCGGGGTGGAAAAGGCCGCAATGGTGGTGACCGTTCCGGCGACGAGACCGCGAACGATACAGCCGAAGGGTCGCCGGATGGCGAGGCCGAAACACCGGCACCTGATATCGAGGCAAGCAGTGAAAAACGGCCGCGCAGTCGTGTGCGCCGTCGCAAGCCTGCCGATCAGCCACCGGAAAATCCGCTAGGCGAGCCGCTCGCGCCGCTTGATGCTGACCCCGCGCGTGTTGATGTGCCGGAAACCCGTATCGAAGATGCGCCCAAGCCGAAACGCAAGCGCGCGCCGCGTAGACGCAAAACCGCCGATTCCGTGGTGGCGGCTGCACCGGAGCCCACGCCGGAATCCGCGTCGGTGGCAAACCCGCCGGCCGACACGCCGGTTCAGGAAGCACCGGTCGAGGTTGCTCCCGTACCAGAGGTTGCCGCAGCGGTTGTCGATACGCCGCCGGCACCGGTTGCGGAGCCGGAACCGGTTGTCGATACGCCGGAACCGGTTGCGGAGCCTGCCCCCGAGCCGGCACCGGAACCGGCCAAGCCCAAGCGGCGCGGCTGGTGGTCGCGCGGTTAAGTGCAAAACGCAAAGGCCTCGTGAATCACGGGGCCTTTGTCCGGTTTGCCATCCAGTTTTTCAAGCGCCGGATCCCTTCGATGATATCGCCGGTATCGCGGGCGTAGGAAAACCGAAGGGTCGTGCGCCCGCGCACCGGATCGAAATCCACCCCCGGTGTAACCGACACGCCGGCTTCGTGCAGCAAACGTTGCGCCAGATCGACACTGTCGTCGGTGATAGCGGACACGTCCGCATAAACATAGAACGCCCCGTCCGGCGGCGCGATCCTGTCAAACCCGGCCTTGGGCAGTTCTTGCAGCAGCAGCGCGCGGTTTTCTGTATACATAGCCAGATTTTGTTGAAGTTCGCCGTCGCAGTCCAACGCCGCCAACGCGGCAATTTGCGATGCGTGCGGCGCGCAGATGAACAGGTTTTGCATCAGACGCTCGATCCGGCGGACGTGGGATTGCGGAACGATCATCCAGCCGACCCGCCATCCGGTCATCGAGAAATACTTGGAAAACGAATTGATAACGTAAACGTCGTCGCTGGCCTGCAACGCCGTGACCGCCTTTTTGCCGTATTCGATGCCGTGGTAGATTTCGTCGGAAATAAAGGCAATGTCGCGCGCGTTGCAATATTCGACAAGCGTGCGCAGGGCCGGAAGGTCCAGCATGGTGCCGGTCGGATTTGCGGGGCTGGCAACCAGCAGCCCGTCCAGAGGGGCCGCGCGATCCAGATCATCGACGGTCGGCTGGAACCGCGTTTCAAGCCGGGTCTGTATGCTGACCGGCCGGATATCGAGGGCTTTCAGGATATTGCGATAACTGGGGTATCCCGGGTCGCCAATGGCAACACGCGCTTGCGGGTCGAACAATGCAATAAAGGCCAGTTGAAAGGCGGCGGACGACCCGGCCGTGATGACAACGCGCCCGGGCGGAATTTCCACCCCGTACCAGTCGTGGTAAAGACGGGAAATCCGCGCACGCAGCGCCGGCAGGCCAAGCGCCACGGTGTATCCCAATGCATCGTCGCGCATGGCTGACTCCACGGCTTCGCGTGCGCCGCGCGGCGCACCCGTGCCGGGTTGGCCCACCTCCATATGTATGATGTGACGTCCCGCCAGTTCTTCCTGACGGGCGGCCTCCATCACGTCCATGACGATGAACGGGTCAACATTGCTACGGTCGGAAAACTTCATCTGGCGTACCTTGTGCGTCGGTGTTGGCGCGCGTCGCCATGTGTTTCTGCGGTGTTGACCGGCGGCGCGCATTAAGTTGTCGGGAATCCTTGGAATCCGCTGTGTTCTGCTATAACCCTTTATCAAACGAACCCGAAAGTGGATACATCATGAAATTTGTAATTGCCTTGTTCTTTACTTTTATGACATTCGTCGCCGCCACCCTGTCTTCGGCGGCCGGTCTTGAAAATATGACGGATGCCGAACGGAGTGTTTTCCGCTCCGAGGTGCGCGCATATCTGCTGGATAATCCCGAGGTTATCCTGGAGGCAATCAAAGTTCTTGAAGACCGGCAAAAAGCCGCAGCGGCGACCAGCGATCTGGATCTGGTGAAGGCCAATTACGATGCGCTGGCATTTGACGGGTATTCTTTTGTCGGCGGAAATCCCGATGGAAAAATCACCGTGGTCGAATTTTCCGACTATCGCTGTGCGTTCTGCAAGCGGGCCTTCCCCGAGGTGCTGTCGTTGCTGAAAAACAACGATGACGTGCGGTTCGTGCTGAAGGAATTTCCGATTCTGGGACCGGAATCGACGTTGGCGTCGCAAGCGGCGATCTCGGTTTTGATCAATCAGGGGCCGGACCTGTACGAAGCATTCCACGATGCGCTGATGAAATTCAACGGTCCGGTCAATCTGGCAACGCTAACAAAAATCGCCGGCGATGTCGGTGCGGACACCGACAAAATGAAGGCGCATATGGATGACGATGTGACCAACCAGATCATCGCATCCAACCGGGCGTTGGCGCAAACCATGCAGATCACCGGGACCCCGACATTTATCATCGGGCCGGAAATGTTGCGTGGATATATGCCGCTGGCCGGCATGCAACAATTTGTAGATCGCGCGCGGGCGCATTTGCAACAATGACGAACCGGCCAACGTTGGCTGGCGAGGATCGAATAAACCGTTAACAGACTACGTCCGGCATGGCCGGTCGAGAAGCCGAGGGTAATATGGGCGACAAAAAACAAAATACCGATGTGGACTTTATTACAGCACTTGCCGAGTTGCTGCGCAAAAACGACCTTACCGAGATCGAGGTTATGCGCGAGCTGGGCAAGGACGACGTATTGAACGTGCGGGTTGCACGCCAGATGCAGGTGGTGGCCGCTGCGCCCGCCCCTGCTGCCCCGGCGCCGGTTGCCGCCGCTGCGCCGGCGGCACCATCAGCAGCACCGGTGGAGGATCCGAGCCTGCTGCCAGGTGCCGTCACCTCGCCAATGGTCGGGACCGCGTATCTGGCACCCGAACCCGGTGCAAACACCTTTGTCAAACTTGGCGATCAGGTGACCGAGGGGCAGACATTGCTGATCATCGAGGCAATGAAAACCATGAACCAGATTCCGGCACCGAAGTCCGGAAAACTGTCCAGAATTCTCGTTGACGACGGCGCGCCGGTGGAATTCGGCGATCCGCTCGTTGTGATCGAGTAGCGGGGGCACGTCCATGTTCAAGAAAATCCTGATCGCAAACCGGGGCGAGATTGCCTTGCGGGTTGTGCGGGCCTGCAAGGAAATGGGGATCGGTTCTGTTGCGGTGCATTCGACCGCGGATGCCGACGCGATGCATGTCCGAATGGCTGACGAAAGCGTTTGCATCGGCCCGCCGTCCGGTGCGCAAAGCTATCTGTCCATTCCCAGCATTATTTCGGCGTGCGAAATCACAGGCGCCGAAGCGATCCATCCGGGGTACGGTTTTCTGTCCGAAAATGCCAACTTTGTCCAGATTGTGCAGGACCACGGTCTGACATTTATCGGGCCGACAGCCGACCATATACGGATGATGGGTGACAAAATTACCGCCAAGGATACGATGAAAAACCTCGGGGTGCCGTGTGTGCCGGGGTCGGCTGGCGGGGTTCCGACGGTCGAGGACGCGCGACGCGTGGCTGACGAAATGGGGTATCCGGTTATCGTCAAGGCGACCGCCGGCGGTGGCGGGCGCGGTATGAAACTTGCGAAAACCGCTGATGATCTGGAAGAGGCATTCAGCACGGCGCGATCGGAATCCAAGGCAGCGTTTGGCAACGACGAGGTGTATATCGAAAAGTACCTGACCTTGCCGCGCCATATCGAAGTGCAGGTATTCGGTGATGGCAAGGGCAAGGCGGTGCATCTGGGCGAGCGCGACTGTTCGTTGCAGCGCCGCCATCAAAAAGTTATAGAGGAATGCCCCTCGCCGGCAATCGATGCCCAGACACGGGCGCGGATCGGCAAGGTTTGCGCGGATGCCGTTGCCGCGATCAACTACGCAGGCGCCGGCACTATCGAATTTCTATACGAGAACGGCGAGTTCTTTTTCATCGAAATGAATACCCGGTTGCAGGTCGAACATCCTGTCACCGAGGCGGTATTCGGTGTCGATCTGGTGCGCGAGCAAATTCGCGTGGCGGCAGGTTTGCCCATGTCTTTCGAACAGGATGATCTGGTGGCAACGGGCCACGCCATCGAATGTCGCATCAACGCCGAAAAAGTGCCGGAGTTTCGCCCCTCGCCCGGAAAAATCTGCCAGTTTCATGTGCCGGGGGGGCTGGGTGTCCGTATGGACAGCCATCTTTACGACGGGTATACGGTGCCGCCCTATTACGACAGTTTGATTGCCAAGCTGATCGTTCATGCGCCCGACCGCGACGCGGCGCTTGCCCGTTTGAAACGGGCCTTGTCGGAGTTGGTGGTTGATGGCGTCGACACGACCATTCCGCTGTTTCATGGACTATTGGAGGAACCGGATATTCTGTCGGGTGATTACGATATCCACTGGCTGGAAAAATGGTTGGAAAGCTATCGGTGAACTGTGTCCGAATCTGCTGAAATAACGCCCGAGCTGTTGTTGCACGCCTACTGCTCGGGCATATTTCCGATGGCCGAGAGCGCCAGCGATACCGAGGTTTTCTGGGTTGATCCGCAAGACCGCGGGATCCTGCCGCTCGATGGTTTTCATGTGTCGCGCAGCCTGAAAAAACGTCTGCTGTCGGGGCGTTACCGGTTTAGTGCCAACGTGTGTTTCGACCGGGTTGTCGGTGCCTGCGCCGATCGCAAGGAAACATGGATCAATACCCGGATTCGGCGGCTATACAGCCAGTTGCATATTCTGGGTTATGCCCACTCGATCGAGGTCTGGAGCGCCGAAGGGCTGGTTGGCGGGTTGTATGGCGTCGCCGTCGGTGGTGCCTTTTTTGGTGAAAGCATGTTTTCGCACGGGACAGACGGGTCAAAGCTGGCGTTGGTGGCGCTGGTAGCGCGGCTCAGGTTTGGCGGGTACACACTGCTGGACACGCAATTCGTCACCGAGCATCTGGCGACTCTTGGCGGCATCGAAATACCCCGCGACGAATATCGCAAGCGCCTGTCGGATGCGCTGGATGCAGATGCCGATTTCTGGCGGTTGCCTGCGGAAACCGGCCCTCAGGAGCTTTGGCAGCTAAGCACCCATACGTCGTAACGCGGATGATCCAGTGCCGACAAGGCGGGGCTGGAGGCAAACATCCAGCCGACGAAACGGGGGGCCACTTCGCGGATATCGCGTATACTCAGTTCGGCAAAAGCGTCGGCGGTGATATCGCCTTGCGGGTAACGGCACGCCAGCAAGGTTATTTCCAGTCGCTCGTACTGGATGGTTTCGCCAACGGCGACGCTCAAATCCTTGATCGTGCCGTTAATCCGGTCGAGTCCGCGCAGATTTGCGCCGGTGCCGACGTCGGACAGCGGTGGCTGAACCTCGATCGGGGCGAACGGAACCGGCGTAGAGGTGTCCCCGCTTTGCAAAACAGGATCGCCGTTGGCATCGGGTAAAACCTGCTCTACAATCGATTGCGCGGCCAGCGGCTGGGCCAGAATCAGCGCCAGTGCAGGTAAAATTCGAGAAAAGTGGCCCATTATTTTCCGCTGCTACCCGCAAATTTTATTAAAAGATTGATCAGGCTGACAGACCCTTGCGTCAACACGATTTCGTCGCCGGGGGCCAGCATGAACGGCGAACCGCCTGCGGTTATTTCCAGAAAAGATCCACCAAGCAAACCCTCAGATCGGAAGAGCACACGTCTGAACTCCAGTCACCTGAAGCTATCTCG